>CAYUKK010000063.1:0-9109 GCA_964445305.1 uncultured Eubacteriales bacterium | reverse complement strand
AGTGTTCTTCCGCCCAGCTCACCTTCACCTGTCTCACTCCGTGAGTCGGACACTTTACCCGGCGAATCCGAGCATGAAGAAATGTCTTGAACTGGCATGTGTCCAGATGACGATAAAGTTCTTTGTCTTCCATGACTCCGTTCCTTTCGGAGTCATTTTATCTCACTCACTTACCCACTAAAATGTCGGAAGAACCAGAAAATAGAAAGGTCTAATCCCGGACTTGACGGAGGTAATTCTGCAGGAATTTCTCGATTTCCACGAGAAACCGTTCGACGTCTCCAAGGTCCCTCTGGAGGATGTCATAGAGTTCGTCCGGCTTTTGAACTCGTAGCATTAAACTCCCACTTGGAAAGCTTTGCCAGCCGGCCGATTTTTTCGAGAAACGACCCAATCAGGCTCAGGTTTTCTCGAATCTTAGGGATGTTTAATCTCGAAATGACCATCTTCGATCGCCTTGGCGAAGTCGGGTTCGAACATCCGCCGTTTGACGGCCAGGTCGGAGGCGAATTTGACGACCAGCTCTTCATAATCATCGGCGAACTGCTCATCTTCAGCGTAGATGCGATAGCCGGAAATAATCTCGTACTTGAGAAGAGAGTGGACTTCATGGAGGAGGACGATATCGATATCAAACGGCTTGAAAACTCGCGAAAGCTCGAGGTATAGATTCCCATAGGTCTCGTACATCGTCTCTGGAGACGGAGAGATCAAAAGCCCCACGTCCAAGTCGGAGGACTTCTGAGTTTCGCAAAGAGCTCCTTCCAGGAACCGCCGCCCGGCATCCTGATTAGAGCCAAAGAGATAGGCAAGAAGAACGCGGCGCCTTTTTAATATTTCCTGAAGCTCATCCTTGGGCGATTTCACTTGTTCATTCCTCGAACGTTTATCTCACAGAGATTGAATCTTGAGAGTCGAACCCTCTGACTCGATTGAAACATAGCACTCCAGACGAGCTATTGTCAATCTCATTGACGAGAATACGAATTTGGCCAAGGCGGGTGAAAAGCTAATAAAATTTCTTTGAAAATTATAGATAGATTGAAAGGAATTGAGTTTCTGATCGCCGGCAAGGAGCAGGTCATTTCGAGAAAACATAGAAGGAATTTCTCTGGTTTTGCTGGAGGGATTAATTAACTTGTTGCTCATAATTTTTCAGGTCAGCAGCGGTAAAAAATTCCTGCGAGTTAACTTTATCTGGACCCGGCACCGCCGTTCGGGATGTCGGCGGCAATAAACTCCGGCCACAGCAAGGAGCCATCTATCAAGAAACGGGCCAGCCTCCGGGAGATGCTGTTTTCCCCTCGAAAGTGGAGCGGAAGCTCAAGCTGCCCGAGTCTATTCCGACAACAGGCTTTGACAATCGACGGAGAAAGGAGAAACAACCGGGGTGTGGGGATATATTCGAAATCTGTGTAATAAGTATACTGTCCCCTATTTTCGCCTATTTTCCCCTATTTTCGGATGGCCACCCAGCGGCCGATGGAGGTAAAGTAGAGTCCGGCCTCCTTGACCGGCTCGCCGGTGATCTCCCTCCAGAAGCGGGCGTAAAGGCGAATCTGAGGAGCGTGGAAATCGATAACGGAGGCGAATTCCGGGGATAAGGCCCGGACCCTCTCGATATTGAACTCGCGGCCAGCCGCCATCAGGGTGGCTTCGGAGATGGGGATTCTATCGGTCTTGTAGTCGGCGATAACCCAGCCAGCCTCTCCCGGGCCATCCCCGTCCTTCTCCCAGAAAACGAGGTCGATGGCGCCGCTGACCATGACCGGGATATCATCACCCCGGTCAGAAGACCTTTCGTCTCTTCCCTGGCCAGGAGTTGGGAGTTTTACGGCCTCGAGGTTCTTCCTGTCCGTCTTGATGGCGAAGGGAACTTCGAAAAAGCGCCTCTCCGCCCGCATCACCCGCGCCCAGAAAGGCGAGTTGAGGATTGAATCCACGTACTCCAGAAGCTCTGCCTTTTCCGAGAAATCCGATTCTTCAGCGGTGATGATGTTGCTGAGGAAAAGCTCGAGCTTCTCCTTTTCCGGCTTGAGCCGGCCGCTGCCAACAGCCTCAAGGACCTGATGAACGATACGGCCCCAGCTCAAACCGTATCCTGGCGGCCGCTTTCTTTCCAGCTCTCCGGTCGCAACCACCCCAGCCGACCCTTCCTTTTCCTTTGTCGGCTCGCCTTTTTTTCTCGCCAGGCGAGTGACGCTCTCAACGGCATAGGTCGGTAGAGCGGCCGCGCTCCACGAATCCCTCATCCCTTTTCGGGCCCTCTCCGCTTCCGCCCTAGAAATGATGATTTTTTCGCGCCTCTCCTGCTCCTCCCCGCCAGCCCTTTCGACCTCGAGCTTCGGCACACCATCCAAAGCGCTATCGAGAATTTCCCAGGCTTTATTCTTGAGCTTACCAGCATAAGTGCTGATGACCAGCATGTCCCGGGCGCGAGTCGCGGCCACGTAATTCAGCCGGGTCTCTTCGGCCCGCTCATATTTTTCTTCTTCTTCAGCCGCCTCTTCCCAGCCGACAGGCTGGCTGAGGATTTTCCTCGGACGGAAATCCATTCTTCCCCGTGCCTTTGCTTCCCTGAAAACAAAGTATCCACGAGGACCGGTCCATCGGGCATCCGCGCCACGGCGCCCGCGCCCCGCCTGTCGTGCCGAACCCGGCTCGCTTTCCACCCGGATGATGTGCCTTTCGACCTCGTGCTCCTTAATCCCCACCGGGTCGGCCAGGAAAACAACCCGCGCCTCGAGCCCTTTGGCCTTGTGTAAATTCATCAGCCGCACTGCGTTTTGCCGCGCCGGCGTCAGGCTCATCTCCTCGACCTCACGGACCTCGCTCAACTCCTCCAGGAATCCCACCATCTGGGCGAACGCCGTGACACCTTTTTGCTCCTCATGGCGAACAATCTCGAGAAGCTTGAGGACGTTGCCGACGCGGCTGCTCCCCATTTCGAGCGAGGCATAGAAATTGAGAATCCCCGAATCCTCAAAAATCTTCTGTAGCGCCGCCGACGGAGGAAGCTCGAGTGTCCACTTTCTCCATTGACGCATTTTCGCCAGGGCCATCAAGACAACTGTCGCGCCCAGTTTCTTGCACTCAAGGATGTCCTTGCCCGGCATCATAAAATGGAACCGGCCGCCTTCCCTTTTGAATTCAATGAGGTCATCGTCGCTCACGCCGAAAAAGATGCCCCTCAGCACGGCAACCGTGGGGATGGGGTTATCCGGGTCGTTGAGAGCTAAGGCCAGGTTGGTGATCTCGCCTATCTCCTCCGACTCGGCGAACGAAGCGCTCCCCGTGATTTCAAAGGGGATGGAGCGCGCCTCAAGCGCCCGGGCATAGATGGGCATGTGTTCTTTATAGCGGAAAAGAATCAAAAAATCCGAAGGCTCGACTTTCTTATTGACGGCGTCAGCCTCCCCACGCAGCGCGCTCCCTTCCTGGCGGGAGCGATTTTTTGTATTACGTATGGCGTGACCAGAATTAACAGAGTTAAGTCGGGAATGAATCCAGCTGGCGATGGCCTCCGCGTCGAAGCGGGCGATATCCTCGCCCTTATCTCTCGGCACCTCCGGCACGACGATCTTAAAAACACCCGCCAGCTCTCCCTCGCCGTCCTCGCGCGTCGTCTCGAGAGGGGCAAACGCAGCCTGGTACTGGTTCGACTCGGCGGGCAACTCTCTCTCCCAGAGGGGATTATTCCACTCGTTGAGCACCCTGAGCGCCCGGAAATTCCTCGTCAGGCGGAGGACTTCGCCGCCGCCGTCCTCAATCATTCTTTTCACCAGGTTGTAGGTATCGATATCGGCTCGCCTGAACCTGAAAATGGACTGCTTCGGGTCGCCGACGAGGAAAAGTGAGCCTGGCGCCGGACGGAGCTTTGGCCAGTCCTTCTCTTCCACGTCCGTCCCCTTGAGGTAGAGCAGAACCTCGGCCTGGATAGGGTCTGTGTCCTGGAATTCATCGACGAGCACGTGCGTGAACTTGCGACTGAAATACTTCCTGACTTCTGGGTTATCCCGGAGCAACCGCGCCGCGAGCAAAAGCAAGTCCTCGAAATTGAGCTTGTTTTCTTCCTTGCGCCTCGCCTCATAGAAGGCCACCGCCGGCCTGAGGAACCGGACGATGCGGTCATGTCTGCATTCTCGCCACGCTTTTAAAGCTGGCTTGACCACTTCTTCCCTGAATTCATCGAACCTGGCCGCGAAATCCTTAGCCTGCTCCCGTGTCGGCCAGCAGTTCAAAATCACTGCGGCATCTCTGTCCATGATCTCGAAAGTTTCCATGAGCAGGCGATGGTCTCTGAGCTTGAGGTTTCGCTGGCGATTGAACAGGCGGCGCATGAGCCGCTGGAGGCCATCATAGCCTTTCTTTGGCCGCTCCCCGGGCACCGCCTGCCGTGCTTCCGCCAGGAAGCTCTCGAGCGAAGCCCTGAACCGTTCATAATCCGGGATATCCGGCCGGCCGCCGACAAGCTCTACCTCCGGGAAAAGCGTCACGGCTTCAAAAGCTCCCTTCAAATCCTCGGGCGAAAGCCCGACCTCATCGAGATGCCTCAGGACATCGGCCTCCTCAAGCCTCACCTTGACGAGATACTCGAGCCAGCATTGCTCCCTGAACACAGCATCTTCGAGCTCCTCCATCTCGGCAAATTCAGGGTCAAGCCCGACCTCGACCGGACGTTCCCGGAGCAGCTTGGCACAGAAGGAGTGAATCGTGCCGATGTAGCACTGCTCCAGGTTCTGGAGAGCGGCCGCCAGCCTCTCCCGCTCGGCCGGCTTCATCGCCTCATTCCCCAGCGCTCTCTCCAGCTCAATCTGGAAGCGGCCGCGAAGCTCGGCGGCCGCCTTTCGCGTGAAGGTGACCGCCGCGACCTGGCTGACCTGGCACTTGCCGGCCTTAAGGAGCGCGATCATCCGGTCAACGAGGCTTTTCGTCTTGCCCGACCCCGCCCCCGCTTCGACAAAGAAAGTCTTGTCCAGCTCCCCGACAATCTTCCGCCTCGCCTCCGCATCCACCGATTTCTTACTCATAGCTTTTAAGTCTATTAAAAATATCGAAAATAGAGGAATTGTCGTCTTTCTTTTTCTTTGCCCGTTCCCTGGCCGCCGTTCCCCCGCAGACAATGGAATAATCGCAGTAATCGCAATCCGTTGGCGGGCCGAGCGGGTTGACAACGAAATGCCCTTTCTCGAGGATACTGATGATTCTGGCCACGAGCTCCCCAAATTTCCGCCTGTCCACCTCACAGAAAATTTTGTTTCCCTCGCCCCGCCGCGTCGGGAAATAATAGCCGCTCTCGACAACTTCCGGCTGCGCGTCAATGCCCAGCTTCTCCAGGACCTGCTCGGCGGCGATGGCATAGAGGGCATGCTGGAGCACCCGGCCGTTACCGAACATCCTCAAACCCTCAAAAGACGAAAAGCCCCCGGTCTTGTAATCTACCACCCGATAGCGACCTGCGCCGAGCCGGTCGATACGGTCGATGCGGCCGGCGATAGGAATGGACCGGCCACCGCCAAGCTCGACTCTCGCCGGCTCCTCCATGCCTATTTCTGAGTCCAAAGAATCCCGGATAGGTGACGATTTCTCTTGAAAACGGGACGACTCGGAAGATATTCTCTTTCTCCCAAAATAAACCTCAAACAAGAGTGGCTCTTCTCCACCCTCCCATTCCTCCTCCGCCGCCAGGAAAACGTCGAGCGTTTCATGGAGTTCTTTCCTCTCCTGCTCGAAAATGCTCTCCGCGGGCGGCGGGATTTCTTCCTTGTAACGCTCGATCACCTCATCGGCGATGGCATGGATGAGCGGCCTGTGCGTTGCTTCCCTGACCTTCTCCCTTCTCTTCTTTACCTCCCTCATGAATCGAGCGTAGACTTCATGAAGGAGGGAGCCGCGCTCGAGGGCGCCGAGCCATCGGGTCTGGTCAAGCTCGAGCTCGGCGGGCGGCTCGACCTCGAGGATGTATTTGAGAAAGTAGGCAAAGGGGCAACGGGCGAGAAGCTCGAGCCTTGAGGCCGACATGAGGATATCGGGATTGTGGAGCGGATGGACTTCCCTCGGTTCGATACGAACCCGGCCTTCAAACTCCGTGACGAGCTTCTTCTCGCGCCGGCTTCGAGCGAAAATCCCCCGGCTCAATAAATCAAAATTCGATTTCACCGCCTCGAGCCCGTCCTGAAGCCTCCCTCCCGGGGCGAGCTTTTCGAGCCACCAATCCGTCTCATCCACAGCCAGGCCGACTTCACCCGGCAAGAACGCCCTCGCCGCCGGGAGCACCTCCCCGAGCGCCGAATAGTCAAGTTCAGGCCTTCCTGTGATAAGGCGCGCCGCCTGGAGGATGACCGAACTCGGGAAAGATTGCCTCTCCTCGATGATGTCGTAAGCGGAGAAGCTCAAGGTCACGTGTCCCCTCAAGCCGGCCAGCATCCGGGCCATCGCCCACAGGTTCTCGCGGAGCGAATCATGAGTCGTCCGGAGAGCCGGCATCTCGAGAAAGGCGTTCAGCCGCTCCCTTTCCTCGTCGAGGAGAATCGGGTCCTGAATCCCCGTCCCGGGAAAAGCCCCCTGGTCGAGCCCGACGACGAAAGTCCTCGACCGGCCCGAACGTCCGCCCTCAGCCCAGCTTGATACATGGATGTGGCCGGGAGCGGGACCGGAGGCGCCGACCCTCAGGCTGTTCCCGACGTCCTTCATCCATTCGAGCGCCGCCCGTCGGCGAAGGGGCGGGGTTTTGAACGCCGCGGCCTCCTCGAGCTTTGCCTCAAGAAGCGAGCGCGCCTCGCCGTCGAGCTCTCCGTAAAGTTGGGTGAAACGAGCGATAAACCTCCCCATTCCGAGGCAGAGTGCGCCAAAATCGAGGGTGCCGCTCTTGTTTTCTTCGGGTATGAGCTCGAGAAAATCCTTGATGAGCGCGATAAGAGTTTTAACTTCCCTAACCTGCTGGGCGGCCTTTTCCTTTCTCTCCTCTTCTTTTCCTCTTCCTTCGCCTTCGCCTTCGAAGTCGTCGGCTTTGGCACGGACCTCGATATCCTCGATCAATGCTTCCAGCCGCGGCACATACCGCTCCTTTCCCCAGCCAATCATGGCGCTTTTGAGATAGCGGCTGGCCTTGAGAGGTGTGAGGCCAGGCTGCCCATTTGCTGACGGAAGCTTGATGGCACCGGCTTCGATCAGGACACAGAGGTCGCTCACAAGATAGTCGTCCTCCAGCCATTCGACGAGCCCGTTGAAGACTTTTCCGGGTGTCGTAAAGGAGAGCGGAATTCCCTGAGCAAAAGTCAGGTTGAGGCCAGCTTTCGTGGATAGAGCGTAGAGGAGGGAGGGATAGGTGGAGCCGGCCGGATGGAGGATCTCGACTGAATCGAGCGGAATCTTTCCGCTGACGACGCGCCGGAGAATCTCGCGGCATTCGTTGGCCGGGCCGATAGCCGAGAATAGCTCGAGCGTGCCATCCCGGAGCGGTGGCGGTGCGTCGGCGGGCGAAAAGAGCCAGGCGAGGCGCTCGGCGTCAGATTTTGGCTCTTGCACAGGCGGCAGGAGGGCTTCGGGAGGCGCCAGAGCCTGGAGCCGCCTTGGCCTTTCCAGCCCGAAAACCGGGTCTTGAGGCACAACGACCAAATCATCGCCGGCCAGCGCGATGAGGAATTCCCTTTCGAGATAGTTGAGCGACCGGTCCTCAAGATAAAGGTAATATTCCCTGTCGCGAGGGCGTGGCTTTCTCTCCCGCCATTTTTTTGCTTCCTTAATGGCTATCCGGTAAAGCCCGGGTAGGTCAAGCCACTTCTCTTGGCTGAGCTCTTCTTCGTATCCCTGAAGAATAAGCGCCATCTCCTCGCCCTTGGCGGCCGAAATAAAAAAGGATGGGTCGAGGTCAGCGCTTTCGAGGCCGGCCATCCGAATGGCCACCAGGGACTGGCGGAGAGCGCGGAGAATGCCTGTCGTCGCCTCAACCCGCCCGAAATATTTTAGCCTCTTCCCGTCCCTGAGCCGCCTGAAAACCCGATCAACCAGGAAGAGCGCATTCGGCGGCGAGAGGAGCTTCAGTTCCCGTTTCGATAGCTCACCGGCTGAAACTTCCTGGGCTAAAGACGGCAAGGTGACAGAATGAAGATTTGCCCACGCCCCACCAGCCATGGCCATCGCTTCTCCAATCTGGCGGCCAACCTGGTAGGAGGGCACGATGAGATATTTGATGTCGAGCTTATGCTCCGCGCAGAACCCCGCTATCCAAGATACGGGCAGGCTCATTCTCTCCCGGACCTCGCTATATGGTTGACCCGAGCCATTCTATCATGTCAAATCGGCGAGCGTCCAACTTGTTTGTCCTTGCCGCTATTTAACCTGCCTCCTTCTTCCATGCGAGGCCCTCTGCTCCTCATTTTCTTAATCCTTCGAGAAACAGAGCCCCAACCCAGCGTCTTCTTTCAAGACAAAAATACCAAGAAATTCTTGGGCTCAGTATCAATAATGATCTCATAAGAATCTACATGAGGCCCTGGCCAGGCGACCCAAGAGTCAACATTCAAAATAGCAAAGCTGAGGCGCTTGGGCTCACCAGGTGCGACTAAGAGTGCTACAATCACGGCATGAAAAGACGCGCTTTTTAAAGAAGATTGGGGCCGGATCGCTGGCCGCTTCAATCCCTCTTGGCCCTAAAGATCTCCTGCTTCGGGAAGACAACAAGAACGTCCCGTTAGGACAGGAGAAAGAAAGGGCCGGGGAATCGTTTTCTTATCTCCGCGCGTTAAGGGCAAGAAGCAAGATAAGAGTGGCCACCGTCGGCGTCGGTTACTCAGAGGGACACCCGCTCTTCATTTCCTTCCCCCTGATATTGGACGGAAAAAATCGACCAGTTTCTGCGCCGCTGCGGCAAAAGCGAGCTCCTGCGACTCAAAGGTCACGCCGCCGATGTGCGGGGTAATGATGAGATTCTCGTTCTCTCGTGAATAAGCGACAAGCGGGTGCTCGGCCAGGTTTTCGCCCCATTCGTCGTCGATCACATCCAGGCCGGCCGCGGCGATCCGCCCGTTCTTCAGGGCTTCCAGAAGGGCCGCCTCGTCGATGATCCCTCCCCGGCTCGTGTTGATGAGGACGCTCCCCGGTTTCATTT
>CAYUKK010000062.1:0-8464 GCA_964445305.1 uncultured Eubacteriales bacterium | reverse complement strand
TTATCAGCAAGCGAAAGTGCTTCATCTTGTAACAAATTATCACGATAGCGAATGCACCCGAGGGGTGGTGTGGTTCGGGGGCCCCCCGCCGACCCGAGCGTTTGATGCCACCCATCTTCTTGACTGATTATAAACAAGATAGACCGCTCGGGGGCGCCGGGGGTGAACCACGACAGGACCCGTCGAGTGCTTCTATCGGCAATTTCGGGGTGATAATTGACAAACGAGGATGTTCTGGCTATTCTGGACAAATCGAAGGAGTAGCGCAGAAACCTTCGGACGCCTGAGCTGGAAACTATCTCCAGCGCTTATTCTCCAGCTTTGGAGGAGCGATGAAGGATCCCGACGAAAGTGACGATTTGGCCCGCCTGCGAAGACGAGAGGCGGAGCTCCTCACGCGCATCGAGCGTTTGAAAAAATCGATGAACGAAACCAAGGAAATCAAAACGCTCGCCTTCAAGGCCAAGTTGTACGAAGAAGCGCGAAAAGAACTCAGACGGATCCAGGAGAAAATCGCTGGCATCACTCCCGAAGGGATGGGGGACTGATCAATTGCCCTGGTAGGGAGTGCCCTTCGAGATCCAATCGGGTGCCGGTAAGCCCTTGAGATAATGGTCGAGATATTCCTTCATCCGGATGGCATAATCAAGCTTGTTGGCATATTTTTCAGGATGGTGAGGCTCTCCCCGGTACTGGAGGAATACGCAATCCTTTCCCAACCGGCGCATGGCTAAATAGAGCTCAATCCCCTGTTCCCAGGGAACCGCCCCATCTTCGTCGCCAAACATGAGAAGGAGCGGTGTCTGGATGCGGTCAGCAAAAAAGAGCGGCGAGTTCTCGATGTAGCGGTCCAACCTTTCCCAGAGGGAGGCACCGATTCGGCTCTGCGCTTTCTCGTACTGCCATTGCCTGGCCAAGCCCGACTCCCAACGGATGCCTCCGTAGGCGCTCGTCATGTTCGCCACGGCTGCGCCAGCGATGGCGGCACGGAAGATGTTGGTTTGGGTAACGACAAACGCCGTTTGATAGCCGCTCCACGAATGGCCGTGCAAAGCGATGGCCTTGGGGTCGGCGATGCCCAGCTCGATGAGCTTCTGGACGCCGGGGATGAGACATTTTGTCGCCGACAAGCCAGGCCGTCCCACCTCATAAACGATATCCGGGAGAAAAATCGCATAACCGTGGCTCGCATAGAAGGGAAAACAGGGCCGGTGGTTGACGACCACTTGATTGAACTCGTAGAGGCGTTGAGAAAATTTTTCGTAAAAATAAACGAGGACGGGGTAGCGCTGACCGGCCTCGTAGTTTCCCGGTCTGATGAGAACTCCCTGGAGACGAAGGCCATCCAGGCTCAGCCACTCGATAAGCTCAGCGCTTCCCCAGGCAAAATCCTTTATCTGGGGATTGACGTCCGTGAGCCTTCGGATGGTCTGGAAATCAAGAGAGCTCACCCAGATATCGGGAAATTCATCATAACTTTCTCGGGTGAAGATGAGCCGGTCCGCCTCTTTCGCTTTGGCCAGGAAAGTGTATTTTTTCTTTTCTTCCAGGAGCCTGGACACTCCTGGCCGGGCGAGATTAGCCTTGTAGAAACCGAAGTTCTTTGCCTCGTTATGGTAGGACAAAAGGAGGAGGTCAGCGTCCCTTTTCAGGAATTTTTCCTCTGGATCCAGGCGGAGAAGGCGAAAGCTTAGGCGAGAAAGCCGGCCGGCGCCGTCGGTTATGTTCACCGCTTCGTCTCGAGCTGTGGAAAACTTCCAGATATCGTATCGGTCAGAGATGAGAAGGCCGCTTTCATCTTCCAGCCAGCCGGCCAGGCCATAGGGTGGCGCTTCGCCCGGGACATCGTTCTCTTCATCATCGAAGCGGACGGACACACGAGCCGTAAGGTTTCGGCTCGTTCTCGACCGCACATCATAGAGGTGCCAGTTGCCTTCCCGAAAATAGACGGCATAATTACCCTTGGGAGACAGGGACGGTTTGAATCTTTGATGCGTCAGAAATTTTGTCTTCTGCCCTGTCATCATATCGATATGATAAACATCGACATAATTCCCATCCCAGGTGATTTCCTTAAGGTAGGGAACATCGGAGAAGCCGAGGGCAAATCGGCCATTTTCTGGAATTTCGACATCGGTCACCTCCAAGTCGGCGAGGGCGACCGTTTTTCCACTATCCACGTGATGGACAGCGAGGTATGTCTTTTCTTTAAGACGAGCCCACTGTTTCTTTTGATGGGGAATAATCCGCGGATCCTGCCAATGCCAGACATCCACTTCCCTCTTCTCGAGAATTTTGCCAATGTCAAAGAGGTCACGAGCCTCGATTTCTTTCCTGTCCTCTTTCTTGACTAAACTCAGCTCAAAAATATGACGTGGCTGAAGCCCGAAAAAGATGCGCTGACCGTCTTTTGACCATGTCAGCTTGTTGCGCGACGGAATGACCCACCCGGCCGGAAGGTGGGCCGCTGTGACGGTGGCCCGAGCATCACCCTTTTTTGCCGTCCACATCCATAGGGAAGCTTCGCTTGTTCTTCCCTCCGCATCGGTCGGAGCCACCAGGAAGGCCAGGCCACGGCCGCCTTTTTCCCAGGTTGGCTCTTTGTAGACCATTTTCTCTTTCGCCAGGATAGAAAAGGCCGGATGGCCTTCTTTTTTCAAATCTATGCCGAAAAGGCCGTTTTTCATCCCGTCGAGACTGCCCACCGCGTAGGCCAGATACTTTCCCTGTTCGTCAAAAGCATAGGCGAGGACATCGGGAATCTGGGTTTCTTTTCCGGATCGGAGCTCGCGGAGGATAAGGGGACTTCCCGTCTCTTTCATGACCACCTTGGGTTCGTGAGCTTTCTCTTCTTCTTTCGTTTTTTCCGCCTTCTCGTCTGCCTCCTTGGCCAGCCGGTAGGCCAGCCAGGAACTATCTTGAGAAAATGAACGGTCTTCGACTTTCTCGAAGGAGACCAGCTGTCCCGAGCTCAAATCAAGAAGGGCCAGCCCTGCCTTGGGCTTTTCTTTGCCCCCTTTTTCGATATCCACGGCTTTCGGGCTTATGGTCGCTGCCAACCAACGGGAATCGGCCGAAAAAGTCGGCTTCGCGCCTCGCTCGATGACAAATTGCTTTTCTCCCTCAACACTCTGGATTCTTACGTCGCCATCCCCACGGTCAGGCCGCGTGGCGTAAGCTATCCATTTCCCGTCGGGCGAAATCACGGCGTCCATGATGGCCCTGAATTTCATCATGTCCTCCCAGGTGAGAGCCTTTTTTATCTCGCCTGAGATATGTGCTGGATGAGAAAGGACAACCCAGAGTCCGACCATGACAAGAAAAATTCCCAGCCTCGTCGTTTTTCTCACTCGAAAACCTCCTTCAAAGATTCTTGAGACCAAGAAGAAATTCTCTTTTGAGCAACATATCGATAGCGAATTCTTGGATCCTCGCCTTGATGAGGAAGTTTTATAACACAGGCTGATGGCTGGCGCAAACACAGGCGGCCCGAATATTCGGGAAGCGACCCAAGCTTTGACCGGGCTGCGTTTTTTTTGTAGGATAACCGGTATGGATTGGCGTTATCCTTTCATCTTATCCCGCCGATGAAAAAGAAGGTCAGTAGATTGCCCGATTTCTATGAGGTGCAGCGCCGCCAGTGGAGGAAGAGTCTTTTTATCTTCATCGTTCTCATCCTGTTCTACTTCGCTGCTTTTGCCCTTGTGACTTTAGCCATCCTGGCCAGCGTCACGTTCTTCCTGGCCAGCCCGCTGGTTTGGTCCGCTGCCTCCCTGGTGAAGGGAGCGATAGCTGTGTTTTTGGTAGCCCTTGGCATCGCCTTGCTCCATTTCCATGAAGCCAGACGCACCGGGGCTTCCTACATCCTCACCCGACTCCAGGCCCAGCCGCCTGACCCTTCTGACTATTATCATTACCAGTTCTCAAACGTCGTTGAAGAAATGCGCATCGCTTGCGGACTGCCGAAAGTCAAAGCTTATGTTCTCCCCCAGTTTGCCGTCAATTCCTTAGCTCTCGTCGAGTGCGATTCTACTCCCTCCATTATCGTTACCGAGGGGCTGCTGGCTGATTTAACGCGGGACGAGCTCCAGGCTGTGGTCGCTCACGAACTGGCCCATATTTCCCGAGGCGATGCTTTCTCTGTCACTTTAGTCTGTTCCCTGGCCAACTTCCTCGAGAAAATGAGGGAAGCCTTGGAGCCGGAGGATAAATCTCCTGATGAGGGGGCTGGCCAGAGGAAAGCGGGTGGTCCGCCGGCGCTTCCCTATTTCGCTGTCATCTTTAGTTCCCTGGTCATGCATCTTCTGAGCAGCCTGTTGTCTCGAGAGCGAGAAACCCTCGCCGATGCGGCGGCTGTAGAAATCTGCCGCCATCCTCAAGCTCTAGCCCGAGCCCTTTATAAAGCCCATCTCAAGAGCTCGCTCATCGGCGATTTTGGCCTCGCCTACAGCCCGCTCTTTATCGTCGCTCCCGGACTCACCGGAGAATCAGAGGGGTTCTTCAGCCGCCTTTTCAATTCCCATCCGCCACTGATGAAACGAGTCCGGCTGTTAGCGCAAATGGCTGGGCTTGAGCCAGCAGATATCCTCCGCCAAGTTTGGGAGGAGAAAAAGCGCCGGGAAAAAGCGAGAACGGTCCTCGTTCACCATGAGACGGAGGATATCGAAGCCCGGGCCCGCGAGTTTCCTCAAATCCGACTGGCCATCGACGAAAGGCAAAAGAAAGGATACCTCACCCCTTCGCCATCGGGCCGCTGTCCGAGATGCCATATTCCCTTAAGCGAAACTTTCTACGAGGGAGTGGACATCCAAGCTTGCCCCCGCTGCCGAGGGAAGCTCGTCAACGCCTCAAAAATGGAGAGGATTCTCCTTCGACGCGAATTCGATTTCTCCGCTGATTTGATCGAGAAAGCGAAAGCTCTCCGTGAGCAATTCCTGCTCAACCCCATCAAGCGGCAACGCATTAAGGAAAAGGAAGCCCGCGGCTTCACCTGCCCGAACTGCGGCTATCCCTTGCAGCCTCGCCCCTATAACTACCAGTATTTTATCCCGGTCGATAAGTGCCTGGCCTGCGGCGCCATCTGGTTTGAGGCCGACGAGCTCGAAATACTCCAGGTTCTTGTCGAGAAAAAAATCTAGACCCATATCAATCGAAGATTTTTTCTAACTCCTTATAGGCACGGTGGACTTTTTCCACCGCCTCCTCTATCAGCGCTGATTCAGCGCTTTTCCCAGCTTCGACCAAAGCGATGGTGGAGGCAAGAAGCTTCTGAGTCCTAACTCCTAATTTCTGGGGCGAACTGGCGCCACGCCGTGTAATCCTTTTGCTTTCTTCATCATGCTTTTACCTCCCGGCGAGTGGGGTCAATCGGACCGTCTTGATTTCATAGGGTTTCATTTGAAAACGCAGCATTCTAACATCCCCGGGCAATTTCGCCAAGGGACGTTCGATGAGGTCCGTCTCCCACGCCTCGGCCACAAACGGCAGCTCCACAACCACCCCGGTCTCTTGGCCGAAGATTTCGACGACGCGGAGGATGATATTTCGATGGGCATAGCCCATTTCTTTCTTTAAGGCTGTCAGCACAACGTTTTCGGGCATGACCCGAAGGAAAGAATGGACGGAGGGGAGTTTGCCCTTGTGGATGAGCGTCCATCGGGCTCGCAAAGGATTATTGAACTCGAGCGCCCGGCGGAAGGTCAAAGCTTCCTTCCAGGTGCCCGCATGGGGATAGAAGGAAAAGGCCAGCTCATGATGCCCCCTGTCCGCTTCCGGGTCAGGATAGGTAGCTCCGCGGATGAGGGAGAGGCGCATGATGTTTCCCTTCACATCGCATCCGTACCTTGAATCGTTAAGGAGGCTGAGTCCAAACTGGCCGGATTCATCGCTTACATCCATCCACTTGAGAGCCGGCACCTCATCGCCGGACGCCGGCCGTTGGATAACGCCAAAAGGAATTTCGAAAATCGCTTTCGGGCTATCGAGCGCGACCGGAACGGCCGCCTTGACCATGAGGTTCCTCTCCTGCCAGTCGATGCTCATTCGGATATCGAGCCGCGGAACCCCGGCGTAGAGCTGGACATCCTGGATAAAAACAGAGTTACGGAAATGGCTCTTTATCCGAACGGTCGCCCGCACCGGCCCACGCTCAACAATCGTCACCTCCGCCCCTTTCTCTCCTATTCTTTCCCCTGCCTCTTTGAGGCTGATTTCCCAGGCGGACATGATTTCGGGTTCATCGGGAATGGCTTCGAGTGAGTAGCCGGGAGCGGCCAGGAAGTGCCGTCTATTTTTTTTATCCAGGAGGTCCGTCATCCAGCCTTTCTTGGGGTCGATGGTAATTTTGAAGAACTCATTTTCTAAGGTCGTTGGGGTGACAACGAGGGGTATCCTGGGCTTGGCCTGGCTTCTGGCTTCGAGAATTCGGAAGGTCCGATAACCTAAGGGGGGAACAGATGGGGCAAGGAAAATCACCTCGAAGCTGGTTTGACCTGGTCTTTTATCCACCCTGAGGACTTGGCAGGGAATTTCGTCCCCAGCAGAGTCCATGATGGCGATGGCTTCAACGGGCCGAGAAAAGGTAACCTGGGCCACGACCGGCTCGGTCCTTTCCCAGGGGAGGGAATTGAAAACAAGAAGAGGCGAGCCCAGTCCCTCAGTGTTTACGGCCATGGCGATCGTCTCTAAGGAAAAATCCAGCGCTCGTCCGGCTCTCTGGGCAGCCTTCTCGTAAGCTGCATGGGACTCCTCATAGACGGGTCCGATGCTCGAACCATCCAGGATATCATGGAACTGGTTTCGGAGAATGACCTTCCACGCTTCATCCAGATCCCTTTCGGGATAATAATCGCGATAGCCAGAAAAGAAAGCGACGCTCGAGAATTTTTCGGCCTCAAGAAGCAAGCTCTCCAGGCGGCGGTTGAACCTCTTTGTCTCCACCTGAGTGGTGTAGCAACCGGGAAAGGTAAAATTCAATTCCCGCTTGATCACAGGATAGCTCAGGTTCAAGTCGACCAATTTTTTGAAATATGCTTCGGGGTTAGCCAATTCGAGACGGGGTTCGGTCGGGTCGTCTCGAAACTTGAGGATGGCCGCCACGTCAGAGTCCCTCGGCCCTCCCCCGTGATCTCCTTCTCCGTAGAGAAGCAAGAAGTCTTTGAGCGGTGTCTCTCGGGAGGCTTCAAGAAGAAGGTTTCGCAGGCCATCTTTCAAGCTGACGAGGTACCATCCCGGCGGAACGTAGGCAAGGATTCGGGAACCATCCATTCCCTCCCACCAGAAAACGGGCGTCTTTTCTGGAGCGCACCGTTCAAAGACGTAGTAGTCCAGCCCGGCCTTCTTCAGGATCTGGGGGAGCTGGAAGCTATGGCCAAAAGAGTCGGGGTTCCACCCGACCTTCACATCGATGCCGAACTTATCCAGAAAATACCTTTTGCCGTAAAGAAACTGCCGGGCCAACGATTCACCGTCGGGCATGTTGAGGTCAGGCTCGACCCACATCCCGCCCACAGGAATCCACGTCCCCGCTTCGATTTTCCTGTGGATGGCTCGGAAAAGCTCGGGGAAATGCTTTTCCATGGCCTCATAGAGACATGCCTGGCTCTGAGCAAAGGTCAACCCGGGCAGACGGTCCATCTGACGAAGCGTTCCCCAGAATGTTTGGGGAGCCACTTCGTGAACCGTTTCTTCCCACAACCACAACCAGCTCAAGTCGATGTGGGCGTGGCCGATGAGATGGGCGGTGAAAGCGCGGATATCCGGCTGAGGGACGGGCTGATGCTGGGCCCGATTATCAGCCAAGGACAAAGAAAGGCTGGCCCATCCAAAGAAAAAGGATAAAAAGAAAAAAGATGAAGATAACCTCTTCCTTTTCTCCATGATGTCCCTCCGAATTCCATGGATTGTTGATTCAATCATCCTTTCGCCGCGGCGAAAAAAGCGTTTTTCTCAAAACGTTAGGAAGCGGACGGGGTTTCCTCTCCAGGCGAGGAATTTTTCTAAATCCGAAAAGCTCAGCCCGATGGTCGCCGTGTTGACGTTAGGATGGAAATAGATTCGCTCGGCTTGACAAAGATCCCGGTCGATGATGACGGTCACCTCCCTCCCGATGTCGTGGATGAGCCCAAACGGGGAAACCGCCCCCGGCTCAAGCCCGAGGAGCCGCCGGAGCCGGTCCGGGGAGCCGAAGCTGAGGCGATCCTCTCCGAGCTTGTCGTTGAGCTTTTTTAAATCGGCATTCTTGGTATACTCGAGAATGACCAGATAATGGCGATTGCCCTTCTTGTTGCGAAGGAAAAGGTTCTTGCAATGAGCGCCTCGAAGGTCTTTCCAGTGCTCTCTTGCCTCCTGGACGGTGAAGACGGGGGGATGCTCGTGCTTGTCAAAGGCAATACCCAAACTCCGCAACGTTGCATAGACTTTTTCTTCTTCTGGTGTCGAGTTCATCTTCTTTTGGTCATGGTTC
>CAYUKK010000061.1:0-41397 GCA_964445305.1 uncultured Eubacteriales bacterium | reverse complement strand
TCTTGCCCGTTCCATGTAATCTTAAGTTTCCCCGCGTCGAGGGCATGAAGAGTGACCAACAAGCGCCCGAAGTGCCAGATAAAGAGCGCCGATTAGGATGGAGGAGGCGGGCGCCGATCCTGAGCTTTCTTGACGAATCAGCCCGGGCCTCGACCCACGCAAGAGGCATGAATCATGAACGAGACGAAAGCTGGAGGCGTCGACATGGGCCGCCCAAAACAACCGAGCAGGGCCGGGATTTCTTCGGTTGAGCTTTCCATCCGAGGAATGCACTGTGCTTCCTGTGTCCAGAAGATTGAGAAAGCGCTGCTTCAGACCCAAGGTGTTACCGGCGCCGCGGTGAATCTGGCCACCGAGAAAGCGAGGGTGGATTACGAGCCGTCCCTCCTCAACCTGGAGGAGATCAAGCGAGCCATCGAGGCGACCGGTTATGAGGTTGCTGAGCCGCCTCCGGGCGAAAAGACCTTAGATTCGGAAAAATTGGCCCGGGAGAAAGAATACAGGAAGCTCAAACTCAAATTCATCGCCGGCCTGGTCCTGGGCATTCTCGTTTTTTTGGGAAGCATGCGGCACTGGTTTCCCTGGGTTCCCGTATTCTTGGGCAATTTCTACGTCCTCTGGGCTCTCGCGACGCCCATTCAATTCGTAATCGGATGGTCATTCTATAACGGCGCCTGGAGAGCTCTCCGACACAGAAGCGCGGACATGAACACCCTTATCGCCGTTGGCACTTCTGCCGCCTATGTTTATAGCGTTCTGGCGACCTTATGGCCCCAACTCTTCGAAGCAGGGGGAATCAAGGCCAACGTCTATTTCGATACTTCAGCTCTGATCATCGTTTTCATCCTTCTCGGAAGGCTGCTCGAGGCCAGAGCCAAGGGCCAGACCTCAGAGGCCATTAAAAAGCTCATCGGCTTGCAGCCCAAAACAGCCCGCGTCATAAGGGAAGGAAAAGAGATAGACATCCCCGTTGAGGAAGTTGTCGTCGGCGACATTGTTGTCGTCAGGCCTGGCGAGAGAATCCCGGTCGATGGAATCGTCCGGGAAGGAAGATCTGCTGTCGACGAGTCGATGATCACCGGCGAGAGCATCCCCGTAAAAAAAACACCCGGAAGTGAAGTCATCGGCGCAACGATCAACAAGTCTGGAAGCTTCAAGTTTGAGGCGAGAAAAGTGGGCAAAGACACGACACTCGCCCAAATCATCAGGCTCATTGAGGAGGCCCAGAGCTCCAAGGCGCCGATTCAAAGACTGGCTGATGTCATTGCCGCATATTTCGTTCCCATCGTCATGTCAATCGCCGTCATCACTTTTGTCATCTGGTTCATTCTTGGGCCTCCGCCGGCGCTGACTCTGGCCTTGCTCAATTTTGTTGCTGTGCTCATCATTGCCTGCCCCTGCGCCCTCGGGTTAGCCACGCCCACGGCTGTTCTCGTCGGGACGGGGAAAGGGGCAGAGAATGGGATCCTCATTAAGGGCGGAGAAAGCCTGGAAATAGCCCATAAGGTCGACACGATTGTTCTTGACAAAACAGGAACGCTGAGCAGGGGAGAGCCAGAAGTGACGGATATTATCCTCGGGGAGGGTTTCCCTGAACAGGAAATCCTGAGCTATGCGGCTGCGGCGGAGAAAAATTCCGAACACCCCCTGGCCGATGCTATCCTGAAAAGAGCGCGGGAAAAGGGGATAGAACCCCTGGAGCCAGACAATTTTCGGGTCATCGAGGGGCAAGGCGTCGAGGCCACTGTCAAGGGTCGGCAAATCATCCTCGGCAACGCCAGATTTCTCGAGAACCGGCGAATTGAAATCCTGGACCTGAGGAGAGAAGCCGAGAAACTCAGTGACGAGGGAAAGACGGCCGTTTACATTGCTGTTTCTGGAGAGGTGGCGGCGGTTTTGGGAATCGCGGACACGCTCAAGGAAGGCTCGTTCGAGGCGGTCAAGAGACTTCAGAAAATGGGGCTTCATGTGGTTATGGTAACTGGCGACAACCGGAAAACAGCGGAGGCGATGGCCCGAAAGGTCGGCATTGACGATGTTTTCCCTGAGGTCCTCCCCAAGGACAAGGTGGACGTAATCAAGAAGCTCCAGTCGGAGGGTCGAAAGGTGGCTATGGTCGGGGATGGGATTAACGATGCTCCAGCCCTCGCCCAGGCGGATATCGGGATTGCCCTGGGCTCCGGCACCGACGTGGCCATAGAAGCGTCGGACATTACCCTCATCAAGGGAGACCTGAGAGCTGTCGCTTCGGCCATCGAATTGAGCAAAAAGACCATCCGCATCATCAAGCAGAATCTCTTCTGGGCCTTTTTCTACAACACGGCCGGGATTCCTGTCGCCGCTGGTGTCCTCTATCCCTTCTTTGGCCTTCTTCTGAACCCCATTCTTGCCGCCGCCGCCATGGCCTTCAGCTCTGTATCCGTCGTCTCCAACTCGTTGCGACTAAGAAAAATCGAGCTCGCTTCCTGACCCCGATTACTACCTACAATTTTCGCTTTTTTTTCAATTTTTACAAGGTTTTTTCGACTAAATGGATGAGGTTATGAGTATGGTTTTCGGAACGTCCAATTCCTTTAAGATCCTCGTCGTTGAAGATGAAGCCATCATCGCCATGGATATTCAATTCATGCTTCGCAAACTCGGGTTCAGCCAGCTCGAGGTCGTCGACACAGGGGAAGAATCCCTCCAGAAAGTGGCTGTTGACAAGCCCCATCTTGTGTTGATGGATATCAAGCTCAAGGGAGAGCTTGATGGTATCGAGGCAGCCAAGCAAATCTTCTTTGAATACAATGTCCCCGTTATTTACATAACTGCTTTCGGGGACGAAAAAACGCTGGAGAGGGCCGACGGCAGCGCTCGCTACGGGTTCATCACCAAGCCTTTTGAGGAGACTGAACTCCAATCAACGATTGAGAGCGCTTTGAGCCAGGTTTATAACTAACTCCCCAGATCCTCTGTTGCCTCTCATCTTTCTGCTTTCGGGGGTCCGCTCATCCTCCCATTTTTCTCTTTTCCTTTTTGGCTGTCTTCCGTTGGGGATGCTCTTTTATCTTTTCTTCTCTGCATCCAGAGGGAGCGGAAATCAAGGCGGGAGCTTATTGGCTGATCGGCCGATCATGAAGCCAACCCGATTTCAAGCTGCGTTGAGTTTAGGTAACGAGGTGAGCCGAGAAGCAAGGCGGAATGGGCAGTTAATGGTCACAACTTCCAGGATGAAGCTCCCCAGCTATCGGAGGAGGAAGCCACCGCGAAGAGGGTCGTCAGGGGCAATGAGGAACTCATGTCGCCCGGTAATATAAGCGGTGCCCGTAACCTCAGGAATGACAGCCTCGTAGGGCCCAAACCGGGTTCTCTTGGCCAGCCGGCCCCGGAAGCAAGTCCCGATTATGCTCTCGACGGTAAACGAATCGCCGATGGCCAGCTCGCCCCTGGCAAAGTGCAGCGCTGCTCGGGCGCTCACGCCCGTACCGGTTGGGCTACGGTCGACTTCGCCGTCGGCAAAGACGCAGACATTCCGGCTGTGGTGCCGCGAGTCGGCTGGCTTGCCGACGATGATCGTCCCGTAAAGAAAGCCCAATTCTCGCTCGAAAGGATGGTGAACCGGAAGCGTCGTCGCCACAGCTCGTTTGATCCGGCTGCCCAGCTCAATCAAGCGACGGAATTCCTCGGGGACGAGCCGAACACCGAGCTCCTCCGCATCGACAAAGACATAGAAAGCGCCACCAAAGGCAACATCGTAGCGCACGCGTCCAATTCCCTCGACTTCGACTTCCCTGCCTTTGACGTAAACAAAGGAAGGGACGTTGAGGAAAGAAACCGACTTGACCCGGCCGTTGGCCATTTCTGCGGTCGCCTTGACCTGGCCGGCGGGAGTATCGATTTTGAGGCTGACCTTTCGTCCTTCCTTTCCCTCTTTCTCCTTCACTCGTTCCAGTTTTTTGATTATGCCCGTTTCGATGGCTACCGTCACCAACCCGATAATGCCGTGACCGCACATCGTGCTGAAACCTTCATTGTGAAGGAAGAGGACGCCGAGATGGCTATCTGAGGAAACGGGCTCCGTCAAGACGCAGCCATACATGTCGGCATGCCCGCGCGGTTCCCACAGGAGTGCTCTCCGTAGCTCGTCGAGATGTTGGATAGCATAGCTCCGTTTCTCGAGCATGGTCTTCCCGGGAATAGGGGGAAGGCCTTCGGTGATGACTCGAAGCGGTTCGCCGGCGACGTGAGCATCAATCGTCCGGATGACGCGCCATGTTTCCGGCGTCTTCCATTCAGGATAAGCAGCCATTTTTTTCTTATTTTAGCATAAAAAATCATAAAAAATAGCGCTCATCCTCCATGATAATCATCCTTCATTCCGTGATGAGAATGGGTCCTTCCTGGCGCGTCCCCGTCCTTCCCGCGCGTCACCCATGCCCATCGCCGGGCATATCGATCCAAACGTTGCAATTTTTGAGCGTCTTTCTTGAATAAAACCCTGTAATTTGGTATAGGGAAATAGGTTTTATTTTCACTACTAAAATCGCCACTCTTGAAAGGAGCCTCGATGTTTGACATCAGCGTATACAAGAAGCGACGGCGAATCTTGCGCCAGCAAGTAAAATCTGGCCTTATCCTTTTCTTGGGCAACGAAGAGAGCCCGATGAACTATCCGGCCAACACCTATCCTTTTCGTCAGGATAGCACATTTCTCTACTATTTCGGCCTCGACACGCCGTCTCTCGCCGCCACGATCGACGCGGATACTGGCCAGGAGAAGCTCTTCGGGGACGACATTACCCTTGAGGACATCATCTGGATGGGCCATCTTCCCTCGCTCAAGGAGCGGGCTGAGGCGGCCGGCGTTCGTTCGACAGCGCCCCTGGCTTGCCTCGAGGATGTAGTCGGAGAAGCGCGAAATAAGGGGAGGACGGTTCACTTTCTCCCGCCCTACCGGGCCGAGACGGTCGCCAGGCTATCCGCCCTTCTTAAAAGGCCAGCTGCCAGCCTTAAGAAGGCTGCTTCAACTGAACTCATCAAGGCAGTCGTCAGCCAGCGTTCGACTAAGGACGGAGGAGAAATCGCCGAGATAGAAAAAGCCCTCGAGGTCACGCGGAAAATGTACCTCGCCGCCATGGCGAGGACGCGGCCCGGGCTTTATGAGCGTGATATCGTCGGCGAGATCGAAGGCATCGCCCTGGCCCATGGCTGTCAGACCGCTTTCCCAACCATCCTGACTATCAACGGCCAGATTCTCCATAATCACTACCACGGCAACAAGCTCGAGAAGGGCCGGCTCCTCGTTATCGACGCCGGCGCTTCATCCGCGCTCGGGTATGCTTCCGACATCACCCGGACCATTCCGGTGAGCGGCGAGTTTTCACCAAGGCAGCGGAGCATTTATGAGGTTGTCCTCCGCGGTCAGCTCAAGGCCATCGAAATGATCAGGCCAGGGGTCAAGTATAAAGACGTTCACCTGGCGGCGGCCCGCGCCATGGCTTTAGGCCTTAAAGAACTCGGGCTAATGAAGGGAGATATCGACGAGGCGGTGGCTGCGGGCGCCCACGCTCTCTTTTTTCCCCACGGCATTGGCCACATGCTCGGACTGGACGTCCACGACATGGAAGGCCTGGGCGAGAACCACGTAGGTTACAACAAGACCGTCAAGAGGAGTGAACAGTTCGGGCTGGCTTATCTCCGCATGGCCCGGGAGCTGCGGCCGGGCTTTGTCCTGACCGTCGAGCCGGGCGTCTATTTTATTCCGGATCTTATCGATAAATGGCGGGGTGAGAACAAGTTCCAGGATTTTATCCATTACGTCCGAGTAGAGGCTTACCGCCATTTCGGCGGCATCCGCATCGAGGATGATGTCCTCGTCACCGAAAATGGCTGTCGAGTCCTTGGTCGCCCCATCCCCAAGACAATCGAGGAAGTGGAAAAAGCGATGGCAAGTGGAAAATAGAAAAAGGGGAGAGGGAGATAAGACTGCAGAAGAGAAGAAAAAGAGAGAATGCATCCCGGCGATAAAATGATAATAATAGAATAGAAAAGGATAGAAGACGGGACAAGAAAAGTCGAAGAAGAGCCATATGAGTAAAATAAGAATAGCCCTCGTCCAGCAGCACGCCACGCCAGACTATGAAGAGAATTTGGCCCGGGGAACCGAGGCGTTCCGGGAGGCGGCACGAAATGGCGCTGACCTTATCGCGTTCGCCGAGCTGGCTTTCCTGCCGTTTCTCCCCCAAAGGCCGGCCACTCCACAACTCCTGGCTCTTGCCGAAAGCATCCCCGGCCCGACTACCGAGCTCTTTGCCCGGCTTTGCCGAGAGCACAAAGCCGTGGCTGTCCTCAACCTTTTCGAGAGACAAGAGGACGGTCGGACTTATGATGCATCGCCCGTCATCGATGCCGACGGTCGCCTCCTTGGAGTCACGCGCATGGTCCATATCATGGAGGGCCCGGGGTTTCATGAGAAAGGATACTACACGCCCTCGCCCGACGCGCCACGCGTCTACGAGACACGGGCGGGCCGGGTAGGGGTGGCCATCTGTTATGACCGCCACTTCCCTGAGGTTATGCGCTCGCTCGGACTTCACGGCGCCCAGCTTGTTGTCGTGCCGCAGGCGGGCGCAGTGGGCGAATGGACAGAAGGTATCTTTGAGGCGGAGCTTCGGGTGGCCGCTTTCCAGAACGGATATTTTGCGGCTCTCGTCAATCGCGTGGGAAAGGAGGAGGTTGATTGGTTTGCCGGTGAATCCTACGTTGTCGACCCCGACGGCCGGGTCATTGCTCGGGCGCCGGCGGAGCGAGATTTTATCCTCTGCGCCGATTGTGATTTGGATAAGATTAGCGCTTCGTTCGCCAAGAGGCATTTCCTGCCTGACCGGCGGCCAGGCTTCTACAAGTCTTTTGGATTGACTGAGGAAACCGGGGATAAGGAGTGACAGGTGGAAGCTGGGAAAAGCTGGTTCGTCATCAACACCAAGCCGAAGAAAGAATTCCAGGTCAAAAAGATTTTTGAAGAGGCTGGGTTCAACTACTATAACCCCGTCTACCAGAGCGAGGGCCGGATAAAGCCTTTCTTTCCCGGCTATGGGTTCCTTCTCTTCGAGTTTCCCCGGCAGTACCAGCTCGTCCGCTTCACGCGCGGCGTGAAACGCGTGGTCGGGAACCGGGAAGGGCCCATCCCCATCCCGGAGGAGGTCATCCAGGAGATCAAGAGCCGCGAGGTCAATGGCCTGATTGAGCTGGCCAAGTACGGTGAAGAGCCCGCCATTGGGGATGAAGTCGAAATAGTCGAGGGGCCGTTGAAGGGATTGCGGGGAATTTTCAAAAAAGAACTCAGCGATAAGGACAGGGTTATGATTCTCCTCAGCTATGTCTCTTATCAGGGTCAGCTCTTGATCGAAAAGAAGAGGCTCAAGAAAGTGCCTAAATCATGAGCCGGAGGAACGTCCAAATGACGAATGCGACGAACATTCCTATCCTTGACCTTAAAGCTCAGTATGCGGCGATCAAGGAAGAAATAAACGAGAAAGTTCTCGATGTCCTCGCCTCCCAGAACTTCATCCTGGGCGCCGAGGTAAGCTCCCTGGAGGAGGAAATCGCTACCTATAGCGGAGCGCGGTTTGCGGTGGGCGTTTCGTCGGGTTCGGATGCGCTCATCATCTCGCTTATGGCTCTCGGCGTGGGGACGGGAGATGCCGTCGTCACCACTCCTTTCACGTTTTTCGCCACGGCTGGGGCCATCGCCCGGCTCGGTGCTAAACCAGTCTTCTGTGATATCGAGGAAAGAACGTATAACCTCGACCCGGAGCGACTCCGAGAGGTTATCGAGGGTTGGACGAAGGGGAAGGGAAGCGGCACTCCAAGAGCGAGAAGAGTTGGAAAAAAGGCGGACGGGTGCGAGCTCAAGGCCATCATCCCGGTCCACCTCTACGGCCAATGCGCTGACATGGACCCGATTCGGGACGCGGCTCGAGAATACGGGCTGGCGATCATCGAGGACGCGGCCCAGGCCATCGGCGCTGAGTATCCGTCGCGACAGGGCTTGAGGAAGGCGGGAACCATGGGAACGCTGGGTACTCTCTCTTTCTACCCATCCAAAAACCTGGGGGGCTATGGCGACGGCGGCATGGTCCTGACCGGAAGCTCGAAGCTTGCCGAGAAGCTCCGATGTCTCCGTCAGCATGGCGGTATAAAAAAGTATCATTACAAGATGATTGGCGGCAATTTCCGCCTCGACGCTATCCAGGCGGCAGTGCTTCGGGTCAAGCTCAAATACCTCGACTCATGGCAGGCCAAGCGCCGCGAGCGAGCCGAGGCCTATGGCCGGAAGTTAGAGGCGAGCGGTCTGGTAGAAGCCGGGTGGGTGAAGCCCCCTGTGGCTATGTATAAAGATAAAGGGATTGTTCATTATCATACCTATCACCAATATGTAGTCATGGCAAAAAGAAGAGATGCCCTCCAGGCTTACCTCAAGGAAAAAGGTATCGGGACATCAGTTTTTTACCCCATCCCCCTCCACCTCCAGAAATGCTTCGCCTACCTTGGCTACCGGAGAGGTGACTTTCCGGTTTCCGAGAAAGCCGCCCGGGAGGTCCTGGCCCTGCCCATCTACCCCGAGCTCACCGACGCCCAGCAGAATTATATCATTTCCTGCCTCTGCCATTTTTACTCCTAAAACGGCATAAAAGTGGGTAAATCAATGAATCATGGGGACGTGATACGCAACTACCTGCATTCCAAAAAGACTTTTCAATGAGCGCATCATGTATGGCGTTCCCCGCGTTATTGAATTCAGGAATTAGGGGTTAGCGACAGGTGCTGCACGATTTGCTCGAGCACGAGGCACACGCGCTCGACCCCGAGGACGACGCGCCAGCTGAGGCCGACGATGCTGAAGAGCGATGGCTCACCCCTCCAATCCCGAACGTGGAGTAGAGTTTCTTGACCTCGGCGCTCCCGCATTCTGGGCAGACGACTTCCTTTTCGCCGCCTATCCGGACAAGCGCTTCAAAGCGGTGGCGGCATTTCCTGCAAGCAAACTCATATATGGGCATGAGGCCATATTTTAGCCTGGAGCCGGCCGCTTGTCCAGGATGATAGCTCTGTCGTTTTTTCAACCCTGACCGCCTATCTTCAGAGAAGGGTATAAGGCGATTCTGAACAAGGAACAGTTTACCCGTTGACCACACTTCCTTTCTTGACTCCTGGAATACATGTGCAGGCAAGGATATGAACAGCTGAAAAGACCGCGGGGAGCTGTGAGTAAATTTGGCTGATAAAAAATTAGTCAAGCGGCCGAGCTGTCCCTATTACTAAATGAGGGCAATAGCCTCAATCTCGACCTTGACATCGCGCGGAAGCCGGGCTACCTGAACAGCCGCGCGGGCCGGGAAAGGCGCTTTGAAGAATTCAGAGTAAACCTGGTTCATCTTGCTAAAGTCGTTCATGTCCTGAAGGAAAACCGTGCACTTGACCACCTTATCGTAGGAACTTCCGGCGGCTTCGAGGACAGCACCGAGGTTCCTGAGGACAAGCCGTGTCTGTTCCTCCACTGTCCCGGTATTGAGCTCGCCTGTCGCCGGGTCAAGTGGAATCTGTCCCGAGGCAAAAACAAACCCGTTAGCGACGATTCCTTGAGAATAAGGGCCAATCGCCTTGGGCGCCTTGTCGGTTTTGACTTCCTGCTTCATGCTTTTTTCTCCTTTCTGCTGAAGGTTAAGGGGACTTATGTTCCCGAGCATGCTCGAACCGGTCTTCCTGGCCTCAGAAAAATGGGCTCTGGAGCGATGGCCAACCGGCGCCAGCGTGCCGATTGCTGTCAGCGAGCCGATCGCTGCGAGCGCTTCCCTTCTTTTCATGATTGCTTTTCCTCCTGTCTTGCTGATTTCTCAGTCCACCACATGGATCCTGACAGGACGACTTTCTTCGGTCTTTGGGCCGATAATAAGTCTGGCCTTCATTGTATAGGAACCAGGTTTAAGATTCCAGAAAAAGGAAAAGGGCAGGGTGCTCGTGCCGATTTTTTGGCCATTAACTAGCCATTCGACGATTCCCGCCGCACCGGCCTCAGCCGAGACCGACGCCCGGAGTTTGAGGCGCTGGTGCTCTCGGCGAAGAATCGGGTCGACCTTGAAAATGTCACCATCGTAAGGAAAAGCGATGGCAATCGCTGGGTTCGGGCTTCCGGGACGAGCGGCCGTGGGAGAGCTGGCTCCGGGCGAATGACCAGAAAAACCCCGAAGCGAAGGGGAAGTCGCAACCATACGACCAGGGTCGGTTGGGCGGGAGAAAGTAAAAAAGGAAGAAAAAGTAGAGGAAGCGCTCTGCTCGGAATCAGGTTGAAAGGACAAAAGAGAAGGAACCGCCGTCGCCGAATGGTGAGAGCAGGGTGTCTGCGGCTCAGTACCGGCAACAAAAATCTCCTCAACAGAACCAGGACAGAATTCTGTGCGCAGCTCTCCAGATTCCGGACAAACGATGCAGCTGACGATTCCCTCGGGCTGCTCAAACCAGCTCCAATCGTCCTTTTGGTGGAGAAGAAGCATGATATCCCGGAAAAGGGGTCCGCAGCCCGTAATGCCGGAGACGTTGTGCATGGGCTTTCCGTCAAAATTGCCCACCCACACGCCGACGGTGTAACGAGGGGTGTATCCCACTGTCCAGTTATCTCGGAAATCCTTGGATGTGCCCGTCTTCGCAGCGGCAGGAAAGGGAAGGGAAAGCGGCGTCACATAGCCAAAGCTCGGAACCCTTGCATCCCTGTCGGCCAGAATATCGGTGATGATGTAAGCCACCTGACTAGAGAAAACACGCCTGCTTTCGTCGGCGGTCGGTTGTCGCTGGTAAATAATTTCTTTTGCCCCGTCTTTCTTCTTCTTTTCTTGTTCCTGTCCTTTTTCTTCTGCTCTTCCTCTCCCGATTCCCTTTTGTCCTCCTCTTTCTCCTTCTCCATTTGCTTCTTTTTGTGGGCTTAGCCCTTCGACCCTGTCGGTTTTAGGCAGAAGCTTGAGCAATCTTTTCTCCGGTCTGTAAACACCCTGCCTGGCCAGAGCCGCGTAAGCCCGCGTCAGCTCGAGGAGAGTAACTTCGCCGTTTCCCAAGGTAAGACCGATACCGTAATAGACCGGACTTTGATCGAGGCTCTCAAAGCCGAGGTCTTTGAGCCGGCGGTAGAGGAAGTCCGGCCCAATCCTCTCAAGAAGAGCCACAGCCGGCACATTGAGGGAGCTGGCCAAGGCTGTGCGCAAGCTCATCGGGCCATGGAAGCGGCGGTCATAGTTGAGGGGTATATAGGCACCCGTGGCCGTCGGGAAAGCAGATGGCTCGTCCTTGACCATCGAAGCGGCGGTCAAACCTTTTTCGAGGGCAAGCCCATAAGTAAAAGGCTTGAGAGCCGAGCCGGGTTGACGCTGCGCCAGCGCACCGTTGACTTGGCCGGAGTGGACATCGTCAAAAAAATCCTTCGAGCCGATAAGGCAAAGCACCTCGTCCGTGGCGTTATCAAGGACAACAACCGCTCCATTAGTGATGCCAGAGCTGGCGAGCGAATCGAGGTAGCGGCGCATCAGGGTTTCGATTTTAGCCTGGAGAGGGTAGTCGAGAGTCGTCTGGATGGCCTTGAGCTCAAGGCGGCGCTCGAGGGAAATTCGACTCAAAACCCAGTCACAGAAATGGGGGGCTCGAAAAGAAATATCGGCCGGCACGATGTTAAGCTTCTCATCTAACGCCAGGGCAGTCTCTTCCCGAGTGGAGAAACCGAGCTTTTCCATCCGCTTGAGGATGAAGCGCTGCCGTCTTATCGCTCTTTCCACCGCTGCGCCGGAGCGGTAGGGGTTGAGGAGCGAAGGCGAGCGGGGCAGGGCCGCCAGGAAGGCTGCTTCGGCCAGGCTGAGCTCTGAGCAGGGCTTATCAAAATAGAGGCGGGAGGCCGCCTCAGCACCATAAGCCTGGTTTCCGTAGAAAACACGGTTGAGGTACTGGACGAGGATTTCTTCTTTGGACAGCGTCCGCTCGAGTTTTAGGGCCAGCCAGGCTTCGCGGATTTTCGAGAGGAGGTTGCGCCGGCCTGGCCAGATGTTGCGGGCAAGTTGCTGGGTGATGGTTGATGCACCGGACACCACCCGGCCGTGCCTGAGGTTAATCCCGCAGGCGCGGGCGACGGCAACGAGGTCGATCCCCGAGTGGAAAGGAAAAGCTCTGTCCTCGGCTGCGATTGTCGCCTTGATGAGATGAGGCGAGATCTCTTGTAGTGTCACCCAGCGGCATCGACCTCCTTCGTCCGAGAGAACCTCGCGGAGAAGAAGACCGTGGCGGTCAAGAATCTCGAGCGAGAGGAGGGGTGCGGGGCTGAGCTTTGACAGCGGCACGGGAATGTAAGTCGAAACCATAAGAAGGCCGAGAACAAAAGCAAGAGAAGCAACGGCGATGAGAGCGAGGCAAGGCGCACTGTGGAAAAGACGCCTCTCTTGCTGGCCGAAATCATGGGCCTCTTTGGGGCGGATTCTCATTTCTGGATCCTGACGAGCGCCTCCTGGCTCCGGCCAAAAATTTCTGGCGCGTACATTTGCTCAGCCCGAGTTCCGGGCAAGACATAGCTGCCGAAATTCAAGGCACGGGCCAAATAACGGTGGGTGTGGAGACCGGGCGGAAGCGAATCGGCAAAAAGGAGGACGCGGTCGTCGTGGATCTCGACGTGATTGAACCCACGCCACCAGAGCCCCGGTGCCTGTTCGGCCGCCTCGATTATCTCCGCCAGACGGCGCGCTGCCTCTTCGCTTTCGGTGAGGAAGCTCGTGTTTACAGCCTCGAACCCGGCTGGAAGCGGGTCATCGATGACAACGTAGAGGGACTCCTGCGGAACGGCGACCTCAACCGTGACAACCACGAGAGAGCCAGCTTTGACTCCCTCGCCCGCTCTGGCTCCGGAATCGAGAGGCTCGATCCTTTTGCAAACTGCCAATCCCTCGTCTCGAGGAGCAGCTGTCCTCCTGGGAGCGTAGGTGAGTCGAGCTCCGTAATAGAGAGTCCCCCGACCCGTCTTCTCGATGAGGAGCGGCCTTTCGCCGGGCCTTAGCTCCGCCAGGCTGAGACGTGCCGATTTTATTTCGCTCGTCTCAGGGCTAAATCGCTCCTCGAGGAGGGGGCGACGATCCAGGCTTATTTTCGCCGCCAAACCAGCGGCTTCGCCCTCGCGGCTGCTGTAAAATGAAGCAAGAGCATAGAAGAAATAGAAATTCTCCTGGGTCGAGGCAAAGCGGCCGCCAGAAGTTAGCCGCTGGCGGTTAACGAGCCACCGTCCGATCGGTCCAAGAAGTGGATGGTCTTCGCCGAGCTCGACGAGCGTCTGGAGGATGAGGGCAGTTGTCCGGCCAGTCGAGGAATATATCCAGCCGCCGTCTTCCCCCTCGTCATCCTCGAAATGAGCTTCGCTCACCCTGACCTTGACCTTGTTGAGGAGTTCACGGAGGAGGGAAGCGCGCGCGGTCGGTGAGCCGTGGCTGTGATGGAGAGCTCGAAGAAGCAGCGTCCTGGCAAAAAGGGAAAGGCTCTCTTTTTCTCCGATCAGCCTTTCGAGAAAAGCGGGCTGGGGTTTGCCGAGCAAAGCGAGAACATAGAGAGCATATGCCCGGGTCGTTTTCCAGGCTCGCTGACTGAACGGGTAGCGTGCTTCGTTCCAGCCTGTGCGCAGGAAATTCATAAGGTACTGGGCGACGCGGCCGAGACTTTCATCATCTATCCTGTAGCCTGCCTCCTTAGCTTTAAGAAGGGCAAAGGCAGCATAGCAAGTGAGAAATGGCGATTCGAAGTCCGAATCCGGCCAGGCCGAAAAACCTCCACTTTCTTTCTGGAAGCTCAGGATTTCCGTCAACCCTTTGGCCACAAGACTATCCATTTCTTTTTCGCCGAGCGGCGTCAGCTTGAAATCGACGAGGAGGCGGCGGGCAACGATATAGGGAAGAATAGCGGAAAGCCGCTGTTCGAGGCAGGCGTAGGGGTAATCGGCGAGAAAATCAAGGCTGCCTTTGAGACCGACAAGGGCAGTCGATGATGCATGGACTTCGAGCTGGCTCCTCTCGGCAAAAATGTCGGCCGGGATGACGATGCGCTCCTCAGTTCGGCTAACATTCTCTCCGACTTCGCCCGCCAGAACGACGGTTTCAGTCGGCCGCGGCAGATGGACGGGCAGGCTGAGCTCGAGCCCATCGGTTTCGTTGGCCAGGCGAGCGCGGAAGACAAAGGAGGCACGACCCGGCTCTTCAGCTTTAAAGGCAAAAAGGACCTCGCGGCTTTCGCCGGTTTTGAGGGTGAGACGCCGCTCTTTCTTTTTCTCAAGAAAGGCGATCCCTCTAACCTCGACACCGACGGTCACATTTCCTTTGGCAGGCGTAAGGTTATGGACAACGACACCAGCCTCGAAGATATCGCCAACACGCAGGAAGCGGGGTACAGACGGCTGGAGCAGAAGTTTCTTGGTAACGCGGAAAGATATCTCGGCCCGGCCAAAGCGTGAATCCTTGGTCTGAGCCACGGCCATGATGCGGAAGGTTGTCAGGTTGTCGGGCAAAGTGAAGCTCACGCTCGCTTCGCCCTGTTCATTAGTGAGCAAGGAAGGGTTCCAGTAAGCCGTCGACTTGAAGTCGCCGCGGAGCTCGACCTCGCCGAGGCTATAAGGTGCAGCCATTTCCGCCAGCCGGCCGCCACCGCCTGGCTCCTCGCCCTTTTCTCCGTATTCACGGAGGCCGACAACATGGAGACGTGTCTCGGAGGTGCGGACAGAGAGCGGACGCTCACCATAAAAGGCGGAAAAGGGGTCGGGGGTTTCGTAGCCGATGAGGTTGAGAACACCGACGTCGACGACGGCGATAGCCAGAGAGGCGCGGCCGGCTGGCGAGCCATCCCGGCCCTGGACTTTGAGCTTGAGTGTCACTGTGTCGCGGGGTCGGTATTCAGGGCTTGGGTTATTGATCGATACGGCTAACCTTTTTTCAGCCGGGTCGACAGGTAAGTTGACGTAGCCAATTTTGAACGAGGGCATGCCGATATCTTCGCTCAAGGAGCAGACGGGAGAGACGGGGAAGGGCGAGGTTGGAGCCTTTTCCGCGGTTTGAGTCTGGCCTGGCGCTTCCACGCCAGCCCGACCATGGACGAGGAGCACAGAAACAAAAATGTTGGGGATGTGCTCGGAGCGAATCGGGATTTCGATAGAGCTCGCCGTGCCCTCGATGTCGACGATACGAGCATCCAAAACGAACTCCCGCTCGATGGTGACGAGGGCTCTGGCTCGCTCGTAAGGCGATTTCACCAGGAGGCGGGCTTTGTCGCCGGGTCGGTAAGAGCTCGAATCCGGCACAAGCTCGATGGCGTCGTCGTCGGAGCGCTGCCAGGGCACATAATCCCGGCCGGTGACATAGAACGAAGTGGTCGTCGTGATGGCGTTGCGGCGGGCGTCGGTGGAGGAAGCAAGAAGGAAATAGAAACCGGATTTATCGGGCTTGAAAGAAATGGATACAGGCGAGGAGCCTGTTTGGATATCGTGGCTTTCGACCTCGATGTCCTCTTTCTCCGACCGCCAGCGAAAGCGACCGCCAACACCGGCCTGACGGACTGAGCGCCATTCGCGGCGAACGAGCTTGACAGCGATTTTTCGGTCCGGCAAGAGCTGGCCATCGGCCGAGGCAGCGATGACGTCAACGGTCAGAGGATCGCCCTTGCGGAGGAAGGAGGTTGAGGGCTTGAGCCCGATGTAGAACTCGCCGCGGTGAACGAGGCTCTGGATCCGGTTGGATATGGCCTTGCGGCTCGAGCTCGTCACTGTCGCTTCGAGGGTAGCAAGGACAGAATCCTTCTCTTTTTCGGCCAGGAGCGGGCATTTTATGGAAAGCTTTCCCTCAGCATCGAGCTGGGCCTGACCTGAGGCGAGAAGCCGGCTTGCCGACGGTTCGACTTCCTCTTCACTCCAGTCGAGTGCGTTCCCGAAAATATAACCAAGATGACCGGGCGGCGAAAAAAATGTCCGGTTGAGTCGAAGTGTCCAGGAAACGTCCTGACCGGCCATAGCCCCACCGAAAAGATAGTTGGCCCGGATTTCCGCCTCGTAATCTCGGCCGAAGACGAAGCTTTCCGCAGCGGCCCTGAGGTGGACCTCGAATTCGGCCGGCCGAAAAGCTTCGACGCGGAAGGAGCCGGAGAAAGTGGCCTCAGGAGTTTGGACGCCGGGTCGTCGGGAAGGAAGGACGGCGTTGATTTGATAAAACCCGAGAGAACAGTCTTCGGCGGTGGTGAGGTCGAGGTCAAAAGAGCCAAATTCGTCAAGAGAAACAGGCCCTTTGAAGACAACCTTGCCGAAAGGGTCGGTTATGGCGAAGTCAAGGGAGATGCCAGGAGAAGGAGAAGGAGAAGGAGAAGGAGAAGGAGAAGACGACGTGGTCCGAGCGGGAATCGTCCACTCCCCCTTTATTTTTTCTCTAATAATCCCCTTGATGTGAACTCTCTCTCCAGCGCGGTAGATGCCACGCTCGGTAAACAAATATCCCTGGAAGGTAACCGGCTCGGGAAGCCAGTCATAGGCAATCCTAAATCGGTAGGGGTCAAGGCCTGTGCCCCATTCGGATGAGGTAAAGGCGATGTCATCGCCCCGGCTGGCGAAGACCCACTGGCGTGGTTCGGAATATTCGTTCTGGCCGGCGGTGATGCCGAGCTTTTTCCAGCCCGGCGTTTCAGCCTTGCCGCTGGCATCGGTCTGGCCTTGCCACCTGATCCTGTTGGAGTCGTCGCGGAGTTCCAGAGCGGCGCCCGAGACAGGAAGGCCTGTCTTGAGCTCCGTAACCCAGATGACATTGTTTTCAGCCGAAAACTTGGCGCTGATGCCCAGCTCGGTGACCTGAAGGAAGACTTTAAGGTAGCGATCCCATTTCGCCTCCTGGATGTTGGTATCGACTTGAAGGAAGATAAGACCGTGGCGCGAAAGAGGGGAGAAGAGTTCGGAGAGGTCGATGGGGACAGTGCGACGTTGGTTGCGCGGAAGGGAGAGGCGTACGGTTTTTTCGAGCTGGAAAAAGTTGGCCAGTCCGGTGAATTTCTCGTTTGACCAGAAAAGCTTGGGTTGACGGAGGAGCGGAATGACGGCATCGCTGGAAAGGCGGGCCGCTTGGACGAGAATGCTCGTCTGATTAATAGCCTGGATTGGATAACTTGGAGTGGGAACAGCGTAGGCCTCGATAACACCATGGCCGGTCGTCATCGAGACGGATGGCGCAAAAGAACCAGTCCGGAAGCGCACAGAAACAGGCTGGCCAAGCTTGTTTCCGAACTCATCGGTCAGGTCAGCCGGAAGGCGGAGAGTATAGGCTGTTTCGGGGACGAGAGGAAGTGAAAGGTAGAGAACATCATGGCTGTAATCCCATGAGGCGTAGTAGTCGGGGATTTCGACGGGAGGCTCGAACTCCATGCGGGAGACGAGTTCTTTATAAGCGACCGGGTTAGTGAACTTGAGCTGGAGGGATTCGTCGGGCGAAAGTGGCCGGGAAGGGGAGAAGGGCATGGGTGGAGTGGAGGAGAGCGGCCTTATCTTCCTGGAGCGAGGAGACTCGCCGGGCAATTTCGGGTCAATGAGGCCCTCGAACCTGAAGGAGCCGAAAGTTTCGAAGCTAAACGAATAATCCTTGTCCATGCCCACAAAACCTTCCCCTCCAGGGAGGCCCTTTTTGAGGATGACGTGGCAGGCTGTGCCGGGAACGAGCTTTTCGCCCCGGGACAGAGTGAGGAGAAGGGCATGGTCGGACGGAAGTTCAATGCCCGCGTCTTTAAGCCTTTCTGGATCGGGATGACTGACCTCAAAGGAGAGGCTGCGGCCGCAGGAAATCGATTCTCCGACCTCATTCTGGGTTTTCGGCTGGGGTGTGGCTTCTTTATTCTTTTCTGTTAGGGCTTCCCGTGACAAGGGTGATGGCGAGGAAGCCAGCCAGGAGATGAAGGGCGAAGCTCGCTCCTTATCCATGGGTTGGTTGAATATGAGAAGGACTTGGATGTCGAGACGAAGCCAGCGCTGGCCGTGGGACGGGAAATGGCGGACGAGGCGGGGCACGATGGTTGTGAAAGTCCACCTGAAATCCTCGTCGAGACGGCTGCCGTCGACGGCCGTAAGGCCGGCCGGGAGCATGACTTTGATTTCCGTGGCGAAGGGGAAACGCTGGGCGGGAGTGAAGGCGAGGGCGCGCGTCCCCACCCAGCGGTATCGGCCATCGGTTGGCGGGTCGAATTTGAGGACAGGCTGAGCGAAAGGAGAAGTGTGAGAAGAAGCTTCAGCCGTATCAGAGGCCTGAAGAGGGACGACGGGCCGGTCGAATATAACAACGACAGTCTCCGCTTCGTGAGGAGAGGTCGTTCGGCCGGAGGGTGTAGCGCTCAAAATGCGGAGTTTCCCAGAGGAAATCTCTTGAGTATTCCTATCGATTTTATCGATTTCATGCAGTTTTTCCACAGCCGCCTCCTCAAGCGACCTCTTTTCCCTTCGGCATCCACCCGCCGATGGGAAGAAAGCTGCCGTTGCTAAAGCCACAAGACATACGGAGAGGAAACGATTTTTTCGCATTTTCTATCCTTTTTCCTTTTGTCGGTTTTCCTTTTGGGGTCGGACCATGATAACCTAATAATTATCTTATAGATATAAATATTTTTGGGCAAATTTTGGCCCCTAAATGAGCATTTTTGGAGCTAAAAATCGCGATTCAAGGTCGAAAGTTGCCCCCTCACTAAAAATTTGTACTCCTCCAAGATATGAAAATTTTTTTTAAGCCAGGGATTCGAGGGCTGCCGTCAGGAATTTCCAGAAGTTTTCGACGGATCCGACGTGGACTCGCTCTTCCGGCGAGTGGGGATTTTGGATGGTTGGTCCGAAAGAAATCATGTCCATGCCGGGGAATTTCTCGCCGATGATGCCGCACTCGAGGCCGGCATGAACGGCTTTAACCGCTGGCTCCCTGTTGAAAACTTTCTTGTAGACCTCGATGAGCTTACGAAGTAGCTCCGACTGAAGATTCGGCTCCCAACCTGGATAGCCGGCCGGTTGGGCGACGCGGGCGCCAGCGAGCTCGGCCGTGGCCTTGATGATCTGACGGACAAAGGCAAGGGCGGTGGCCACCGAACTCCGGCTGCTGCAAATGACCTGAGCTTTTTTCCTTTCGCAGCGGATAATGGCCAGGTTGGTCGATGTTTCCACCAAGCCAGCGATTTCAGGGTGCATGGAGGCGACGCCGTGGGGGAGCGCGAGGAGGAGGCGAAGGAGGTTTTTTTGGCAGAAAGCGGTCATCGGCTGGGCTTCTGAGGATTCGATTCTGTCCATAGAAAAACTTGACTCCTTTTCGACAGCCTTATATTCGTTCTGGATGCCAGCGAACTGGCTCAGGAGGAACGCCCGGAGCTTCTTGATGACAGCCCGGTCGACGAGAATATCAGCCCACGCCTCCCGAGGAATGGCGTTTCTCTTGTTTCCTCCCTCGAAATGGATGAGCTCGAACCTAAATTTTTCCTGGGCACTCCAGAGCAGACGAGCGAGGAGGCGGATGGCGTTTCCACGTCCGGCGTGGATATCCAGGCCAGAATGCCCGCCGCGGAACCCGAAGAGCTTGAGACGGTAAAGCTCGCCGCGGGCCCCTTTCTTGCGCTCGAGCGGAAGAGTAATTTCAGAGTCAGCGCCCCCAGAGCAGCCGATGGTGAAGGCGCCTTCCTCCTCACTGTCCAGGTTAAGGAGAATCTTTCCCGACAGCCACCCCCTCTGGAGTTTGTTAGCGCCCGTGAGGCCCGTTTCCTCGTCAACAGTGAACAGGCACTCGAGCGGGCCATGGACCAAATCCTGGCTCTCGAGAACGGCCAGGGCGGCAGCGACACCAATGCCGTTATCCGAGCCGAGAGTCGTTCCCTTGGCTTGAATCCAGTCGCCTTTCTTTTCGGGCTGGATTGGGTCGCGGGAGAAATCATGGGCCACATCCGAGTTTTTCTCGCAAACCATATCGAGATGGCCTTGAAGGACGACGCCGCCAGCTTTCTCGTGCCCAGGAGTGGCGGGTTTGCTGACAACGACATTTCCGACTCTGTCTCGCTTGAAGGACAGTCCCAATCTCTGAGCGACGGAGATGACATAATCGCCCACCGGCTTTTCGTTTCCCGAGCAGTGAGGAAGCTTCAAAATCTCAGCAAAATGCTTCCATAGCAAGGCAGGCTTGAGTTCATCCCATATTCCTGGCATCCCTACCTCCTGAATTTCTCGTTACTGAATTCATAGCTTGAAGCGAAGAGAATCATGCCACAATTTCTCTCCCCCTTCAAGCGTTTAAGAGTTGATTTGGGGGGATAGTCAATATAAAATGGCGGTGCGTTGGCTTAACATGTGGCCATCCGAACAACAGCTCTTCTTCAAGATTTTCGGCTCGACTCCTGAAGTTCTCGCCTCTGCTCCGGGGAGAATTAACCTTATCGGTGAACATACCGATTACAACGGCGGCTATGTTCTGCCCGCAGCCATCCATCTTCGCAATTATTGCTTTCTTTCGCGCCGTCCCAATCACGAAGTTCGGGTCTGGGCCAAAAATTTTGAACAGATGGACATTTTTTCACTGGAAAACATAGAACACGACGCCACCCTCAAGTGGGCCAATTATGTTCGTGGTATCTTCTCGGTTCTCCAACAAGAGGGGGCCATCCTTGGCGGCGCAGACATCCTTATCTGGGGGGATGTCCCTCTCGAATCTGGCCTTAGCTCTTCGGCCGCACTCGAAATCAGCATCATCAAGGGCCTGAGCGAGCTTTTTGGTTTGTCCATCACCCCCCAAAGGCTGGCTTTGCTTGCCCAGAAAGCCGAGCACGAGTTCGCCGGTGTCAAGTGCGGAATCATGGACCAGTTCATAGCCATTTTTGCGCAGCCAAGAAGCGCCCTCTTCCTTGACTGTGAGACTCTCCATTTTAAGTCCATCCCGCTCAACCTCGAGCCGAGCGGGCTGGAAATTCTCGTCTGCGACACGCGTGTCCGTCGTAAGCTCGCTTCTTCAGAGTACAACCGAAGACGTCAAGAAGCCCAGTCCGCCCTGGCCGGCCTTCGGAGAATCGGCATCCCCTCTTATAAAAAAGCGACTCTCGAGGCACTCGACAAGGTGCGGCCGATGATCGACGCCACGTCTTACCGCCGCGCCCGGCACGTCATCAGCGAAAACGCTCGCGTCCTTGCCTCTGTCGAAGCGCTCTCCAGAGACGATTTCCAGTCCCTCGGCCAGCTCCTCTTTGCCTCCCACGAAAGCTTACGCGATGACTATGAGGTTTCTTGCCCTGAACTCGATTTCATCTATGAGATAGCCCGGGGCTTTTCCGGCTGCCTCGGCGCCCGGCTCGTCGGCGCGGGTTTTGGTGGCTCGGCCATTGCCCTCATTCAGAAGAAAAGAGTTTCAGCTTTTCAGGAGAAGCTCTTATCCGGAACGAGGACAAAGGGGTTCATCCCTATGCAGTTTACCGAAGTCCAGGTCGGAGAGGGAGCCTCGGTCGAGCGTCTGCCCCCCGCTTGATCAAAGGTCGAGGCTTAATCTTGAGCGGATGAGCAAGACCAAAAGACGAAGAGAATCCGGAGGCAAGTCAGGGGTCAACCTTCCTCCACCCTCCGCCCTTGGCCCCCTAACCTGCCGCTCCGCCATCCAAAGCCAAGAAAGAGTGCAACCGTCTCGTCCGCCTTCTCCGCCCCGAATGTCCGCTCCACGAGAAGCTCCCCATACTGTTCTTGCGCCCATGGCCATCCTCCTTAGTGCTATCCTGATTCGGAGCATCCTTTGCCCCTTTCTTTCGACCTGGCGTTCGCCCTCCCTGAAGCAATTCCGTCCCCATTCATCATCGTCTTCTTCATTTTCATTGTTATCGCCATCGTCAGTGTCGCCAAAAACGATACTCCCATCAATATTGACATCAGCTGCAGCTTTTTATTCCTGGCCTCTTGACCACACCTCGCATTCCGCCAGCTCAAAGATTTCCATCGTCACCACCATCTTCCCTCTTCAAGAGTTCGCCCGGGCTGTCGCCGGCGAAAGAGGGGAGGTAAGCCTCCTCCTTCCTCCGGGCGCTGGAGTCCATACCTGGCAGCCCCGATCCAGTGACATCCGTCGCCTCCACCAGGCCCGTCTCCTCATCCTCATCGGCGCCGGCCTTGAGCCCTGGGTTGGGGATATCCTCCGCAGCCTTCCGCCTCCAGGCCCGAGGGTTCTGGCTGCGGCCGATTCTCTACCCCTTATGAAAGAAAAAGGTGGAGGCGAAGCACTTGAAAAGAGTAAAGCCCATGAGCCCCACGCGGTCCCTGCTCGTGACCCCCACATCTGGCTTGACTTCACTCTGGCCCAGCACGTTGTCCAGCAAATCGCCCAAGCTCTGAGCGAGATGGACCCCTCCGCTCGTCCGCTCTATGAGGCCAACGCCGCATCCTATAACGCCAGGCTCAGCGAGCTCGACAGAAAATTCAAGACAACCCTCGCCGTTTGCCGACATCGGGTGCTCCTCATCGCTGGCCACGCTGCCTTCGGATACCTGACCCGACGCTACGGCCTCGATCAGATTGCTCTCTACGGCTTGAGCCCCGACGCGGAGCCGACGGCTGGTCAGCTGATGGCCGCTGTTAAGATAGCCAAAGAGCTTGGAGTCATGGCCATTTTCGTCGAGGCCAACGCAAGCCCGCGCCTGGGTCGCACCCTGGCCCGGGAAATAGGCGCCAAGATACTTGTCCTTAACCCCGGCGCAAGCCCGACGCGAAAACAGCTCTCCTCAAGGGCGACTTTCTTTGATATCATGGAGGAAAACCTCAAGGCGATTCGGAAAGGACTTGGCTGTGAGTAAAAGAGAGGAGCTTGTCCGCGTCGAGAGCGTCTCTTTCCGTTACGACGGTCCGCCCGTTCTCGAGGACGTCAGCCTGTCCATTTCCCGGGGTGACTTCTTGGCTCTGCTCGGTCCCAACGGGTCAGGCAAGACAACCCTCATCAAAATCATCCTCGGCTTGCTCAAGCCTTCGTCGGGAAAAGTTTTGATGATGGGGTTGCCGGTCGAACAATTCGATGACTGGGACAAGATAGGCTATGTCCCCCAGAAAGTGACCCACATCGACCCTTTTTTTCCTGCTTCGGTGCGGGAAGTCGTGGCCATGGCCCTCTACTCAAGAAGGCGGCCTCCCTGGAGAAGCAAAAAAGAAGAGGAGAAGGTTATCGGCGCAGCGCTGGCGGGCGTCGGCATGACGGATTTTGAGAAACGCCCCATCGGCCAGCTCTCCGGAGGCGAGCAGCAGCGCGTTTTCATCGCCAGAGCGCTCGTCACATCGCCCGAGCTCCTTTTCCTTGACGAGCCCACCGCCGGGGTGGACGCAGCGACCCAAGAGCATTTTTACGAGATGCTGGAGCACCTCAACAAAGACCGCAAGATAACTATTGTGCTCGTGACCCACGATATCGGGATCGTCACCAAGCACGTCAACCGCGTCGCTTGCGTGAACCAGCGGTTGATCTACCACGGCTCCCACGAAGATTTCTGCCGCTCCCAAGCTTTCCAGGCCATGCTCGCTTCAGGTCACCTGGTTTCCCACCGCCATTGAGTCTGCAGTCAGACCGTGAGGGAGCCAACCGAGCGGAAGATGCTGAGAGCATCGGTAAGAAGTGAATGAACAGAGCGAATGCCAGGCCAAGATAAAAGGACAGGTTGGGATGCGGAGACGGGTAAACAGACTCTATCCATGGGTGCGTCAGGTCGATTAGTAAGGAGAGAAAAGTGGACGCCTGGTTAGCCTACGGCTTTTTACAACGAGCCCTTGTGGCCGGAGTGTTTGTCGCCATCGCCTGTGCCATCCTCGGACTCTTCGTCGTCCTCAGACGAGACGCGATGATCGGACATGGCCTCGCCCATGTCACTTTCGGCGGCGTGGCGCTCGGCCTTGTCCTGAACATCCTTCCCCTCGCTGTCGCGCTCTTGACCGCTGTCGCCGCGGCCTGGGGCATCGTCAAGCTCAAAGAAAAGGCCGGCCTTCACGGCGACACGGCCATCGGCATTTTCAGCACAGCTGGCCTGGCCCTCGGCATCGGCCTCGCTTCGCTGGCCCACAGTTTCAACGTCGACTTGATGAGCTATCTTTTTGGAGACATCCTGGCCATCGAGCCCATCGAAGTCTGGCTGTCCCTCCTGCTGGCTGCCATAGTCATCGGCTCCATCCTGGCGAACTATCACCCCCTCCTGTTCTTGACCTTCGACAAGGAAGCTGCCCGCGCTTCGGGAATCAAGCCCCACCGTCTTGACCTTCTCCTCACCGTCCTAACAGCGGTGACGGTCGTCCTGGGGATGAAGGTCGTTGGCCTTCTCCTTGTCACTGGCCTGCTCATCATCCCGGCTGCGGCCAGCCTTCAACTCGCCTCCAACTTCAAGCAGACGCTGTGGCTTTCCTCGCTCGTCGCTTTTGTTTCCGTAACCGCTGGCTTGGCTGTGGCTGTCGCTCTCGATCTCCCGCCGGCTGCGTCGATTGTCCTCCTTTCCTTCCTCTTTTTCGGCGGCTTCTTTCTCCTTCGCCGCCAAAAGAGGCGGTAGCCTTATCCTCAGGGAGAACGAGGAAGCTCACTCGCTGGTCCCACGAGCCAGCCGCGTTAGGGTCCTTTCGAACTCTGAAAAAGCCTCCCCTCCATAGAGGCAGAAGATGATTTGCTGGGGATGGGGGTTTTTCTTCAAGAAATCCATGGCCGTGCGGAGCATGATCTCACTACACCTGGGGAGAGGAAAACCGAAAACGCCCGTGCTGATGGCCGGGAAGGCGATGCTCTTTATTTTCTTTTCTCGGGCGATTCGGAGGCTGCTCAGGGTCGCCCTTTCCAGCTTAGCATCCTCGTCCCCCTCCCCGTAAACAGGGCCGACCGTATGGATGACATACCTCGCTTTAAGATTTCCTCCACCCGTGATGACCGCCTCGCCCACCTCGATAGGACCTAGCCTATCGCATTCGGCCTGGATGGAAGGGCCGCCATGAGTCCGGATAGCTCCGGCCACGCCACCGCCGAGTTTGAGGTTCTTGTTGGCCGCGTTCACGACCGCTTCAACATCCAGAAGGGCGATGTTGCCCTCAACGAGTTGGATTTTCTTGGTGTCAAAAGTCCACTCTCTCATGCGCTTCCTCCTCTTTCATCTCATCTCCCGACGCCTCATCCCGAGTCAAACGACCCTGGCCCCGTAGATTTTCTCCATCCGGCTCAGAGAAAAACGGTGCGCTTCTGGGTCGAAATCGGCCACCCCAGCGCTGTAAACAACAACCGGATAATCGCGGTTGCGAAGGTCGCCGACGGTGTCCATGACACAAATGGATGTGCAGACCCCGACCACGTGGGCCTCGCTGACCATACGCTCCTTGAGAATCTTTTCAAGCTCGGTGCCGTAAAAAGCGCTATAGCGGGTTTTCTCGACTATGACATCACCCGGCCTGACGTCAAGCTCATCGATGATTTCGGCGCCACGAGTTCCCTTGATACAGTGGGGAGGAAACATCTGGAACTCAGGGTCATCGGGCCGATGGGAGTCTCGAATGAAAACGACCAAATCTCCCTGCCGACGGAATTCATCAACTTTGTCCCGGATAAAAGGGATGATGCGGCGGGCCTCCTCACCGCAGTCGAGCGCTCCTCCCTTCTCGACGAAATCCTTGAGCATATCCACCACCAGCAGAACTCTCATTGGCTTCTCCTTTCCAGATTTTTATTTTACACCCGCCGCGCCATTAGGAAAAGCCGAGAGATGGGGCTTGAAGACTTGACGGGTAATCAGATGGCGAGGCGAAGGAAGGACCCGTCGGGTGCTTTTATCGGCAATTTCGGGTCAATGCGGGTTGTAGACGGCGACTTTGTTCTTGCCGTTTCTTTTGGCTTCATCGAGGGCGAGGTCGGCCAGAGCGATGAGTTGTTCGGCATTTTCGCCCGAATAGGGATAGGTGCAGACCCCGACGCTAATGGTAAAATCAATATCGCCCGTGCGAACATCAATGCGGAAAGGACGGCTGGTGACTTTGTTCCGCAACCTCTCTGCCACAACCCCAGCCTCGCTCCTATCTGTTTCGGGCAAAAGGATCAAGAATTCTTCGCCGCCGTATCGCGCCGGGATATCCGAGGGCCGGACCGTTTCCAGGATCACCTGAGCGAAATACTTGAGGAGATGATCGCCAGCTGTCCGGCCAAACTGGCTGTTCACCTCTTTGAGGTTGTCGATATCGACAAGGAGGAGGCTGAGCGGATGGTTGTAACGCTGAGCCCGGTAAAATTCCTCCTCCAGCCGATGGCGGACATAATTCTGGCTGAAGAGGCCGGTCAGGCTGTCCCTGATAATGAGACCGCTCATCTTTTCCAATGCCATCAGGCCGCTCAGGGATATGAGCAGAATGATGACCAGGCCAACCGTCAGGATCGACCGGGTCACCGAAGGCAACCCTGTCCTTCGGGCATAATCGGGAACAAACTCAATGATAGAAGAAAAGAGAAGAAATGCGGCGGCGATGGCAATGATCGCCCGCAGCCTTCGCCGCAAGCCCTGGCTGGCGACCGGCAATTTGAAATGCATACTTTTCTTCACGGGAGAAAATCATTCTGGAGGAGAAAGGCGCTTCCTTCAATGCCCTGATTGGGTGATGACGGGGGTGATTTTTGAGCCCTGGACCCTCACCCCAAGGGAGGGGCGGCTCCGTTTCTCAGGAAGCGCTTAATTCAGCGCCCACTCGAGCCTTGAGGTCAGCGGCAGCCTGGATGGCTTTCTGCCGCAGGCTTTCTGCCCGGCTGAGCACCTCCTCCCGAAAAGAGCGATCTTGGATGTTGGGCAGGTTGATTCGCACATTGTAGTAAGCAGCCTCGGCCGCTGCTTCCGCCAGCACCACGGCGGCGCCCGCATCGCTCAGGGAATTCTTGTTGCCTCTTTCGGTCACAGCCCCTGCGGCGTCAAGAAGGAGGAGGCATTTTTCCATCACCCCGAAAGGAACAAGGGTTGCCTGTTTGGATGCCTTCTCCAGAGCCGCCTCTTTTTCCCTGGCTTGTTCTTCAGTGGATTTGGGAAGTCGGTAGGCGTCCATGACCAGGTTAAATGCCCGTGTGTCCTCGTCCACGGCAACAAGCAATTCATCCTTGAGCTCCTGCGCTTTCCTGGCCACCTTTTTCATCTCTTCGGCCACTTCCTCGTAACCTTTCTTCCCAACAGTGAGGTTGGCGACCATGGAAGTGAGAGCAGCCGCCAGGGCGGCCACGAGAGCGGCAGCGCTTCCCCCGCCCGGGGTGGGGGAGTCCATGGATAGCTCGTTGGCGAACTGGCGGAGCTTCAGGTCGACCAGTCGGGGACCTTCCTCTTTGAACTGGTATTCGATGATTTTCTTTTCGGGCTCAAAGGTCGTGACATCGTTGAGCCCCAGGGAAAGGACGGCCACCCGGATGAGCTCTTCTTCGGGAACACCGGGGCTCTTGCCCTGTTTTTCCAGATAATAACGCCCAGCCATGAGCAGAGCTTCTTTGGGAATCAGCCCGACGAGCTCGCTACCGGTAACGCGGAGGCCGAGCTTCTCTGCCTCCTTGACGGCTTCGTCGAAGACAAGATGGACGGGCGTCATTTTGTAGTTGGTGAAGTTGATTGAGATTTGGGCCACGCCGTAATCTTCCACATACCAGCCGACCGCCTTGACGTGGCGAAAACGGCCAGGAACCATGATGGCCTTGCCCTCAGCATCCCGGAGGATGTTTCCTTCCGCATCGCGCTTGGCCCGACCACTCTCGCGGAGGTTAAGCGCAACCTCGTGGGCCAGCCGGCGGTCACGGGTGTTGAGGTTGATGTTGTAAGCAATGAGGAACTCGCGCGCTCCGATGACGGTGGCTCCGGACCGAGGGTTAAAGACCGGCTCGCCGTAATCGGGCGCCCACGCCGGGTCCTTGAGCTTCTCGGGCAATCCCTCATACTCGCCAGCCCGAATCGTGGCCAGGTTGCGGCGCTCGGGCCGCTGGGCCGCTTCTTCGTAGAGATAGACAGGGATATGCAATTCTTCGGCCACGCGGCGGCCGAGCTCGTGGGCCAGGGCAACGCACTCCTCCATGGTGACACCCGACACCGGCACAAAGGGACAGACGTCAGTCGCCCCAATGCGACTGTGGGCCCCTTTGTGTTTGGTCATGTCGATGACCTCTGCGGCCCGACGAATGGCCCGGAAGGCTGCTTCCTTGACTGCTTCGGGCGAACCGATGAACGTAACCACAGTCCGGTTTGTGCTCTCACCCGGGTCGACATCAAGTAGTTTCACACCGGGCGTAAGCTCGATCTCGCGAGTAATCAGCTTGATCTTTTCCTTATCCCTTCCTTCACTGAAGTTGGGCACGCACTCGACGATTCTCATTCTTCGCCTCCCTTGGTTAGAGTATACTGGAGATTACCTCGGGCATCATAGACCTCGATTTTGTCGAATCCGTCAAGGAACTCGGCCAGCCGGCTCCTGTCCCCAACAATGATGACTATCGGCGGCCGCTCAAGATAGCGAAGCGCGACCTGATAAACCCGCTCGGCGTCAATGAGCATGATGCTATCGTAGAACCTTTCCCAGTGGGCGGCGCTCAACGAATAGGCGACCATCTCGGCCACCCGGTCGGCCAGCTGGGATGGCCTTTCCACCTGAAGAGGGAAATTGCCGATGAGCTGAGATTTGGCCTGCTCAATCTCAAAGGTCGAGATTTTCTCCCGGGTCAGCGTGTGGAGTTCTCTTAAGATTTCCTGGACAGCAGCCTGGCAGGCCGAGGGGACAACCCTGGCCTGGACGGAAAACACACCACCGTAACGGAAAAACTCTGTCCGACTGAAGGCAAAATAAGCGTAGCCCTTGGATTCACGGAGGTTCATGAAAAGCCGGCTGTTGGGGGTGCCGCCAAGAGCCTGATTGAGGACGGCAAAGGGAAAATAATCAGGGTCTCCCAGAGGGAAGACAACGTTGCCGATAACGAGAGTTGCTTCTTTGGCCAAGGGGACATCGACCAAACACACGCGGGCTTCCCCGTTCGGCTGCGGCGCGGGGATAGAGCCCCGGTCGATATCAGCTGTCCGCCACGTGTTGAAATGGTGGCTCACCCTTCTCGAAGCCGTGGTCAGGCTCACGTTTCCGGTGAGGATAAGCGCCGCATTGTTCGGCCGGTAGTATTTCTCGTAAAAGGCGAGGATATCCTTCCGGTTGATGTTCTTGATCACATCCTCGTTGTAGAAAGCATTTCGGTAGGGATGGTCGCGGAAAAGAAGCCGGAGGAGCTGGCGCCGTCCAACAAAGTCCGGGTCGCGTTGTTTCTCCAGGATATCGTAATACTGGATTCTCTTTAGGGCAGTGATCTCCTTTGTGGCCAGGGCGGGCTCCAGAATCATCCGGCTCATGATCTCGAGCGCCGCGTCGAGGTATTCGTCAAGACAATGCAGGGAAAAACGGGTAACATCAGGGGAGGTGGTGATGGTCAGGCTGCCGCCCATCGATTCGACCCTCTCTTCTATGTCAGCGGCGGAAAGGCTGAGCGTGCCACGTCCGAGCATTTCAGCCGTAAAGGCCGCCAGCCCGGGTAGCCCCTCGGGAGACCAAACTTCCCCGGCCTGGACAACAAGCTCAAGAGCGATGACCGGGCGGTTCCTGGTCGTCACCACGGCCACGGTCAGGCCATTGCTCAGCTTGACCGATTCGATGGCTGGCAGCTTGAGCTGGGCCAAAGGGTCGGGGACGGGAGGCGATTTTCTAAACCTCTCCTGAGCAGCTAGGCTAATTCCCATGATAAAAATCAGGAGCCCAGCGAGGGGGAGCTTCTTTTTCTGTCTGGTCATCGGGTCCTGACGTTGAGGATCACGCTATTCTCAGGAATGAGGTAACGGCCAGCCACAGCGTTCAACTCAAAGGGGGTGACACGAAGGTACCTTTTCAATTCGGCGGCGGCATTGTCCAGGCCAATGGGCGAAAAATACATTTCAGCCAGGAAAAGGGCCTTGTCCGCTGTCGTCGAGAACCGCCGGAAATAATCCCGCCGGAAGAGATTCTTGGCTTTCTCGAGCTCGCTATCGGAGACAAAACCCGTCCGCAACTTCTGGAGCTCGGAAAAGATGGCCTTCTGACAGATTTCGACCATCGTTTCGTTGTTCGTCACGGCAAAAATCTTGAGCACCGCCGCATCCTTCCTTTTCTCCAGGCCGCCGCTGAGGTAGATGGCCAGGTTTTCTCGGGTGATAATTTTTCTATAGAGGCGGGAAGTCTTCCCCTTCAGGAGAATATAATCAAGAAGAGTAAGGGCATAGAAATCCTGCGTGTAGGGCGCGGCCGTGCGAAAACCAAGATGGAAGGCGGGCGAGGCGGCAAGGGGTTGGTGAAAGGATTCAGCGCGGGCCTTCTTCTCGGGAGGTCGGGGCGGGAGGAAGAGGGGCAACACCTTGCCCGGGGGGATGGAGCCGAAGTATTTTTCGACGAGCTCCTTTGTCCTGTCCAGGTTAATGTTGCCGACAATGCAAAGAACCGCGTTGTTAGGCACGTAGAATGTCTCGTAAAAATCGCGGACATCCTCGGCGCTCAGCCGCCTGATGTCCTCTTCTCGACCGATCACTGGATGGCTGTGGGCGAAGCCAGGGTAGAGGAGACGGTCGAAAGCCCAGAAGCTTTCGAGATACGGCTCGGCCGAGCAACGTTGACGGATTTCCTCGACCAGGGAAGTCTTGATTTCCTCCACCTTGGCCGGGTTTATCTCGAGGTATCTCATCCGGTCGGATTCGAGCCAGAGGGCGAGGGCCAACTGGTTGGCCGGAAGAGTCTGGTAAAAATAGACGATGTCTTCGGTCGTGCTGGCGTTAGGCACCCCCCCGACCTTATCGATATAACTGATATGCTGCATCGGCCCGATGTTCACCGAGCCTTGAAACATCATGTTTTCGAGAAGATAGGCTAGCCCGGTCTTGCCCGGCTCCTCATAGATAGAGCCAGCGCCGTAGGCCACGACAACCGAGACTATGGGAAGAGAATCATCCTCAGACAGGACGACCTCCAGGCCATTGCGGAGTTTGAATCGAGAAAGGGGAAAGCGAAGACCCTCCTCTTCATCAAAGCCGATGGAGGAGAGGACAAGAACAAAAAGGAAGAGGAAGCTGGAAACCCTTCGGCCGCCTATGAACATAGCATTTCTTATCCTGCGGATGTGATTAAAAATAACACAAAGACAAGGAAGAATTCAACGTCGGCGACCCTGCGCCTGTTGAAAATTGGGGTCTTTTAGTATAACATGGCGCTTACTTCAAGGTTCGACTTCAGTGGAGGCTGCTCGTGAGCAAAGCAGGCAAACACTTTTTTTCCTCGGAATCCGTGACCGAGGGTCATCCAGACAAGATCTGCGACCAGATCTCTGACGCCATCCTCGATGACCTCCTCGTCCAGGACCCGGCCAGCCGAGTCGCCTGCGAAACCCTCGTCACGACAGGTCTCGTCTTCATCGCCGGAGAAATCACGACTGAAGGATACTGCGATTTCCAGAAGCTCATCCGCAGCGTGGTCAAGGACATTGGCTATACCCGAGCTGTCTATGGGTTTGACTACAAAACTTGTAGCGTCATCTCCTCCATTCATGAGCAGTCGCCCGATATCGCTCGCGGAGTAATCGAGAGGCCAAACCGCGAGCAGGGCGCCGGTGACCAGGGCATCATGTTTGGCTATGCCTGCCGGGAGACGGAGGAGCTGATGCCACTCCCCATCATCCTCGCCCATGGACTGGCCCGGCGGCTGAGCCAAGTCCGTCGGGAAAAAATTCTCCCCTATCTGAGGCCAGACGGGAAAACGCAGGTCACCATCGAGTACGAAGGCGATAAGCCGCGCCGCGTCCAGGCCATCGTCATAGCTGCCCAGCACAACTCGACCATCCGCATAGAAGACCTGCGCGAGGACATCAAGCGAGACGTTATCAAGAAAGTCATTCCCGCCGAGATGCTCGATAAGCACACGACCATCATTATCAACGGCACCGGACGATTCGAGCAGGGCGGTCCCCTGGCTGACACGGGCATGACCGGCCGCAAGATCATCGTCGATACGTACGGCGGTGTGGGCAGCCACGGCGGCGGCTGCTTTTCGGGCAAGGACCCATCCAAGGTGGACAGGTCCGGTTCTTACATGGCCCGTTACATCGCCAAAAACATCGTCGCCGCTGGCATCGCCGATAAGCTCGAAGTCCAGCTCGCTTACGCCATCGGTGTGGCCGAGCCTGTCTCCATCATGGTCGACTCCTTCGGTACGGCCCGCCTATCCGAAGATACCATCAAGGAGCTCATTCGAGCCCATTTTCCGCTCAAACCAAGGGGCATGATCAACCACCTCAACCTGCTCCGTCCCATCTATCGCCAGACGGCCTGCTACGGCCATTTTGGCCGCACCGAGCCAGAATTCACCTGGGAAAAAACTGATAAAGCGGAAGCGTTACGGCGGGAAGCCCGGCTTAAATAAAATTACATTATATCGATAGAATATATAGGAAAACTAAAGATAGGATGAGGTCAAGACCATGGATTATGACATTAAGGACTTGAAGCTCGCTCCGACCGGCCGCCGCAAGATTGAGTGGGCGAGCCGTTTTATGCCCGTCCTCCGATCCATCAAGAAGAAGTTCAGCCAGGACAGGCCCCTTCGCGGCATCCGCGTTTCAGCCTGTCTTCACGTCACCTCGGAGACGGCCAACCTGATGGAGGCCCTCAAGCTTGCCGGCGCGAAGCTCGCCCTTACCGCCTCCAACCCGTTGAGCACTCAGGACGATGTGGCTGCATCTCTGGTTAAAGATTTCGGCATTCCGGTGTTCGCCATCAAGGGCGAGGATAACCGGACTTATTACCAGCACATCAACCACGCCCTCAACCACTCACCCCATATTACCATGGACGACGGAGCCGACCTTGTTTCGACTCTCCACTCCAAGCGACAGGAACTCCTTCCTGGTATCATTGGCGGAACGGAAGAGACGACAACGGGCGTCATCCGGCTGAAAAGCATGGCTCAAAAAAAGGTCCTCCGCTATCCCATCATCGCCGTCAACGATGCCAAGAGCAAGCACCTTTTCGATAACCGTTACGGCACAGGCCAGAGCACAGTTGACGGCATCCTCCGAGCGACGAACATCCTCCTGGCTGGCTTGAACTTTGTCATCGCCGGGTATGGCTGGTGCGGCCGTGGCGTGGCCATGCGCGCCCGGGGAGCTGGAGCCAAGGTCATCATCGCCGAGGTAGACCCGTTGCGGGCACTCGAAGCGGTGATGGACGGGTTTTCGGTCATGCCCCTTGAGGAAGCTGCCTCATGCGGCGACGTCTTCGTCACCGTGACAGGCGACCGAAGCGTCATCACGCGACGCCACTTCCTCAAGATGAAGGACGGGGCTATCGTCGCCAATGCCGGCCACTTCAACGTCGAGGTGGATATTCCGGCGCTCGAAAAATTGGCCCGACGAAAGAGAAGAATCCGCGACTTCGTCGACGAATATGAGCTCCGAAGCGGCCGTAAGGTCTTCCTCCTGGCTGAAGGCCGGCTGATCAACCTCGCCGCTGCCGAAGGGCATCCGGCGACAGTCATGGACATGAGCTTCGCCAACCAGGCACTGAGTGTTGTCTATCTCAGCCAGAAGGGCCACACCCTCGAAAGAGCGGTCTATCCCGTGCCCCGCCGGATCGACGAGCAGATTGCCTCACTCAAACTCAAGACAATGGGCATCCGCATTGATAAACTGACCCGGGAACAAAAACGCTATCTCGCTGCGTGGGAAGAAGGAACTTAGGAGGGAGGGTAGCTGCGCTTCTTGATCGCTTTGAGGTAGGTCTCGAGCTTCTCCCGCATGCCCGGGTCGACGACGAGGGAAGAGATTTTTTCCAGCACCTCAGCTGCTCGGCTGAATTCGCCGTTCTTGAAATAAGCTTCCCCGAGGTTAAAATTGTAATTGACGTCCTCGGGGACAATCTTGACCGCTCGCTCGAAGCTCGCAATGGCATCGGCAAGCTGTTCTTTGCTTTCGAGGATGAGACCCTTGAGGTTATAGGCCATGTGGAAGCGGTTGTTGGCTTTGATAGCGCTCTCCACATAAAAGAGCGCCTTATCCACGTCGCCGCGGAGGAAAGAAAGGCGGGCCAGGTTGTAGAGGGGGAGCTCTTTGGTTGGATAGCTCGAGTCTTCGATGACCCTCAAGAATGCCTCTTCAGCTTTGTCGATATACCCGAGCTCCTGGTAGACAATGCCCAGGTTGTTGCGCGCCTCAGAAAAATCCGGGGCCACTTCCAGACACTTAGAATAGAGCCTGATTGCCTCGTCGAAGTTGCCCTTCATCGAATGGGCCAGGCCAAGGGCGTTCAGGGCAAGATGATAACGTGGGTTTAAGACCAGAGCTTTGTTCAGATAGCGGATGGCTTCGTCGACATTATTGTTGTTAAGATAAAAAAGGCCGACATTATACTGATACTGGGGGTCTTTCTCCCGTGCCTGTTGGAGCTTGTGTTGCGACGAAGCGCAGCTGGCCAGGACGAAGGCCGCGATGACTACCATAACATATCGGATTTTCATCATTCCCAACCTCTCTTGAGCAATATATATTTTCTCGGCGCTTTAATCAACTATGCTAATGGTTGCGGAAGCTCCTACTCGAGCTTGAGGGAGCGGGACATCAGGTCCCTCAGCGATTGCTTGGGGCTCTTGTCCTCGTAGAGGACACGATAAACCTCGAAGGAGATGGGCATCTCCACATCCTCGCGCTCGGCGAGACGACGGACCGATACGGCTGTATGGACGCCTTCGGCGATCATCGGTGTCGAAGCCACAATTTCGGAGAGCTTTTTCCCCTTGCCTAACTCGTAACCCACATGGTAGTTGCGGCTCAGCCTGGCCGTGCAGGTGAGGACGAGGTCGCCCATGCCGGCCAGCCCGTGGAAGGTCTCTCTGGCCGCACCGAGATGGACGCCGAGCCGCGTCATCTCGACAAGACCGCGCGTGATGAGAGCAGCCCTGGAGTTATAACCAAAGTCCAGGGCATCGGAGATTCCAGCCGCGATGGCGATAACGTTCTTGAGGGCGCCGCCCAGCTCGACGCCAACGACATCCTGGCTGGCGTAAACGCGGAAGGATTCGTCAGCCACAAGATGCTGAACGGAGGAGGCCACGCTCAGGTCGGCGGAGGCGACGACGACCGCTGTCGGATGCCGCTCTGCCACCTCCCGGGCGAAGCTCGGTCCGGAAAGAACGGCCAACTGCGGGCATGTGGGCACGGGAAAAACTTCAGCCATGATCTCTGTCATCCGCTGAAGAGAGCCTTCTTCAATGCCTTTGGTCAGGCTGACGACAACCTGGCTGGCCCGAAGGCATGGTGCCATAGCCATGTAGAGTTGCCGGCAATAGCGGGAGGGGACGGCGACGAAAATGATTTCGGCTGGCGCAACAATCTCTTCCAACTTATCTGTAAAGCTGACGCTCGGAGGGAGCTCATAACCAGGCAGGAAGACGCTGTTTTCCCGCCTGCTCTTGAGCATTTCCAGAATCTCTGGCTCCCTTACCCAGAGCTGGGGCTTCAGTCCCCGCCGGCTAAGATGGAGGGCAAAAGCTGTCCCCCAGCTCCCAGCACCGATGACGGTCACTTTCATTTTACCTTGACCTCCTCCCTTCGACCCAATTTTCTTTCCTCACCACGAAAAAGGCGGCCGATGTTTTGACGGTGCTGGAAAGCGATAAGGGCAAACATGATCGCCCCGAGGAGCGCCAGCTCCCGGCCATGGCCAAAAAGAAAGACAAAAACCGGAAAAGAGAACATGGCCAAAAGAGAACCGAGGGAAACATACCGCGTCCAGGCAATGACCACAACGAAAACGCCAAGAGAGAGGAAACAGGGAAGAGGCGCAAGCACAGCGTACGAACCCATGGCCGTCGAGACACCTTTCCCGCCCCTGAATCGGATAAACACAGGAAAGCAATGGCCGAGAACGACCAGAAAAGAGGCGATGAGGGGGAGCCATGGGTCGTCAAAAAGGCGAAAGGCCAACCACACCGGTAGGGCTGCCTTGAGCACATCAAGAAGCACGACCGGCAAGGCATACCTCCAGCCTTTAAGCCTGAGCACGTTAGTTGCGCCCGTGCTCCCGCTGCCGAACTTTCGGATGTCCTTTTTTTCGCTCCAGCGAAAAAGAAAATAGCCGAAGGGGAGTGCGCCAAGGCCATAGGCGAGGACGAGAAAGGCAATCTTCATCCGAGTGGATACTCCGCCAGGACGATGTACTGAGCGCCCGAGGGCTGGAGCAGGCTCTGAAAGAAAGTCAGGCGCTTAACCTCCATCTCCCCAAAAAAGGCGGTCTTCTCTTTCTCGAACTCACGGAGGAGGGAACCGAGGCCGGAAGGGCCTTTCACCCGACCCAGAGTCAGATGGGGATGGAAGGGGCGTTGTTCGACCGGAAAACCGAGTTTTTCCATCTCCCTGTCCACTTCTGCCTGGAGAGCCTTTAAGGGAGGGCTTTCTTCAAAGCCCACCCAGAGGACCCGGGGCGCCTGCCTCCCTCCCGGGAATGTGCCGGTGCCGCAAAGCTTCAGGGGGAAAGGGGCATGATGGTGGGCAATTCCAGCCAGGCACGCCTTTACAGCTGTGGCTTTCTCTCCGCTCGTCTCCCCGAGGAACTTGAGGGTCAGGTGCATCCCCGCAGGATTGACCCAGCGGACGTCTCCACCGTAAGGACGCAGACGAAGGATGAACTCTTCGAGGGCCTTTTTCACCCGAGGGTCGAGGTCGATGGCAATAAAGGTTCTCATCCGGGTTGCCTTCTCAGAAGGTGGCGCCGGAGCATATCCAAAGCCTTCTGTGTCGATTGCCACTTGATTTGCTCGCGCTGGCCCAGGAAAATGTTCTTTCGCACTTCTGTTCCCGCCGCTGAAGAGAGGCCAACGTAGACGAGCCCGACAGGCTTTGCCGGCGAGCCGCCGCCAGGGCCAGCAATCCCGGTGATGGCCAGGCCGAAATCAGCTCCGGCCCGTTTCCGGATACCCCTGGCCATTGCCCGGCAGACAGCCGAGCTGACAGCCCCGTGCTTGCCGATGAGGTGCGGAGAAACGCCAAGAAGCTTAACCTTGGCGTCGTTGGAGTAGGAGATGACGCCTTCGAGAAAATAGGCTGAGCTTCCTGGAACGTTGGTCAGTCGGTGGCTGAGTAGACCGCCGCTCGAGCTCTCGGCTATGGCCAGTGTCTTCTTTTTTTCCGAGAGCAGCCGAGCCACAACCTCCTCGAGTTCTTCGCCCTTTTCGGAAAAGATGGCCTCGCCCAGACGAACCGAAACTCGCTTCTTGAGCCCAATCACTTTTTTCTCAGCCTCCCTCTGGCTGACGGGGGAAAAGGCAGTCAAGTGGATTTCAATCTGGCCGGGGCAAGCCAGCAGCGTCATCTTCCGGTTCTTTGATTTTGGATAGAGCCCGGCTATCAAACTCTCGATTCTTGATTCGGTGAGGCCGGCCGTTTTGAGCACACAACGGGCGAGGAAACCCTGGCGGCTGGATTCAAGCTTAGGCTGGACCCACTCCTCAAACATGCTCTTAAGCTCGTGAGGCGGACCGGGCAAAAGAACGACTTTTTTCCCGTCGAGCTCGAGCCATTGACCGGGAGCTGTGCCATGCCGGTTGGGGATGGCCACCGCCCCATCGATCAAGTAGGCCTGTTTGATGTTCGCCGCCGGCATGGCCATCCGTCGCCGGGCAAACCTGGCCTTGATGTGACGGACGATGTTTTCGTCTAAAATCAAACGTCTATGGAGGACCTTGGCCAGCGTTTCGCGGGTGATGTCATCGGATGTCGGCCCCAGCCCGCCGACAGCCAGAATCAAATCCGCTCGGTTGAGCGCTTGCCCGAAGCAGGAGCCGAGGTTTTTCCTATCATCCCCAACGACCCCTTTGAAGGAAACTTCAAAGCCCAAATCGTTGAGTTTCTCCGTTAGATAGAGAGAATTCGTGTCAGTGCGATAGGGGGTGAGGAGCTCGGAGCCGATGGCCAGGATTTCGACGCGGCAGGGTGTTTTCTTATTCATGGCATCGTGTTGATAAAAGGCCAAAGGATAAGAAGCAGGAGCCTGGCCATCAGGCCAGCCAGGCCATCGTCGACCATGATTCCCCAGCCGCCAGCCAGTTTTTCGCTCCTTCGAATGGGAAAGGGCTTGATGATGTCGAAGAGGCGGAAAAGAAAAAAGGAAAGGCCCACGGCCACCCAGGTCGGCGGAAGGGCGAGGAGGGCAATGAGCTGGCCGCAAACCTCATCGATGACGATGCGCCGCGGGTCGCTGTGGCGGAGATTCGTCGACAGAACAGCCGAGGCCTTGATGCCGAAAAAGAAAAGGACGAGAAAGAGAATAAGAAGAAGCGGCCAAGCAAGGCGGAAAAGAAAGAGTTTATAAAGGAGCGCTATGACCAGGCTGGCCACTGTACCGGGAGCGAGCGGCGCGAAGCCGATGCCGCCGCACGTGGCCAGAGCTTTAGCCAGAGTGTTTCTCATCCAGCCAACACACCGCGTAAATCATATATGTCGGCGGCGGTGATTTCAACTTTCTCGATCGCCTCGGGCGAGCGACCTCGCGAAAAGCTGGCCGACATTCTTATAACCCCATCCACCTCGGGGGCCTGGAAACGGCCCCGTCCGACAAGCTCACCTCTCTGGCCAGCCATGGGGTCGAGCAAAACTTCCAGGCGTTGCCCGATATATTTCTTGTTGATGGAGCTCGATATTTCTGCCTGGAGAGCCATGATTTCTTCCCGCCTTTTGCGCTTGACTTCTTCGGGGACGGGGTCTCCGAGCGAAAAGGCCGCCGTCGCCTCCTCCGGGGAATAAATAAAAACACCCAGATGGTCAAAACGAGCCTCCTGGACAAATCGCTTGAGACGCAAAAACTCCCTCCGGCCTTCGCCGGGGAAGCCAACGATGAGGGAAGTGCGGATGGCCACGCCCGGGAGCTTGGCCCGGATGCGCTCAAGAAGGCGAAGGGCTCGTCGATCATCCAGGTTCCGTCTCATCCTCCTCAGGATGGACGGGTCAGCGTGCTGGAAGGGGAGGTCGAGATAAGGGCATATCTTCTCATCAGCCATAGCGTCAAGAAGGGGGAGGTCGACTTCTTCGGGATAGCCGTAGAGCACGCGCAGCCAGCGAAGACCCGGAATGCCCACCAGCTTCTCGAGGAGACGGGCTAAACCGTCCTTCATTCCCAGGTCACGGCCGTAAGAAGTCGTGTCCTGGGAAATGAGGTTGATTTCCCTGGCGCCAAGCCTGCAAAGCTCCTTTCCCTCAGCCACGATGGAGTGGATGGGACGGGAGCGATAGGGGCCCTTAATCAAAGGAATAGCGCAAAAGGAGCAACGGTGGGAACATCCTTCTGAAATCTTGAGATAGGCCCAGGTTTTGGGAGTGGAAACAAGCCGGGGCGTTCGGTGGCTGCAAAGGAACGTTCTCCGGCCAGGGTGAAAGGGCCGGCCCTCCACTGCATGGACGATGTGGTCATAATTTTTAACGTCGAGCCAGACATCGACTTGGGGGAAGCGGAGAGGAAGGGTCGGCTTGTATCTCTCGACATAGCATCCAGCCACAACAACAAGCGGCCGATTCTCGCCACGTCGCTGTTTAAGACGTAGAGCCTGCCGGATAGCCGCCTCGGCTTCTTCCTTAGCCGGCTGGATGAAACCGCAGGTGTTAAGAATGATTACCCCTGCCCGGGCCGGGTCGGGAAGAACGGTGTACCCCGCTTGCTTGAGAAGCCCGAGCATGACCTCGCTATCGACCAAATTCTTGGCGCAGCCAAAGCTGAGGAGAGCCACTGTTTTTCGCCATGGGGATGACTGCATCATAATCGTCGGGTCAGGGATAAATGCGATAGAGGAGGCGGGGAAAGGGAATGGTCTCGCGAATGTGCTTAACCCGGCAAAGCCAGGCCAGAGTCCTCTCCACACCCAAGCCAAACCCGGCATGGGGGACGGTGCCGTACTTGCGCAAATCGATATACCATTCGTAAGCTGCCCTGGGCAAATTATGGGCCTTGATTTTCTCCTCGAGCAGGTTGAGGTCGTGGATGCGCTGGCCTCCTCCGACGATTTCTCCATAGCCCTCTGAAGCTAAGACGTCCACACCCAGGACCAAGTCCGGCCGGTCGGGAGCCGGTTGCATATAGAAGGCTTTGATGGCCGCCGGAAAATGCGTCACACACACGGGTGAATCGAAAATTTCAGACATCAGCGTTTCTTCGGGAGCACCAAAATCATTCCCCCAGACGATGGATGAGCCCTTTTCTCGAAGAAGCCGGATAGCTTCGTCGTAGGTGACCCGGGGAAAGGGTTTGGCGATGCGTTCGAGCGGCGCTGTATCCCGCTCGAGAATTTCGAGCTCAGACTTCCGCCTGGTCAGCACTCTGTCGATGATGAAAAGGATGAGGTCTTCGGCCAGCTCTGTGATGTCCTCAAGATTGGCAAAAGCTACCTCGGGCTCGACCATCCAGAACTCGATGAGATGGCGGCGGGTCTTGGATTTTTCAGCCCGAAAAGTGGGGCCGAAGCAATAGACCTTGCCAAAAGCCATGGCTGTAGCCTCGTTATAAAGCTGGCCACTCTGACTCAAATAAGCCTTCTGGTCAAAATATTGGGTTTCGAAAAGCGTCGTCGTTCCTTCGCAGGCGCTCGGCGTCAGGATGGGCGTGTCCATGAGTTGGAACCCGCGACCGTCGAAGAAGTCGCGGATGGCCCGGACAAGCTCGGCCCGGACGCGGAGGATAGCATGCTGTTTTCGGGAGCGAAGCCAGAGGTGGCGATGCTCCATCAGGAACGGCGTGCTATGCTCCTTGGGGGTGATGGGGTAATCCTGAGCGACCTGGAGAGTCTCCATCGCTGCCGTCTCGAGCTCAAAACCACCAGGAGCTCTTTGATCGGCTCGAACCCGGCCCCGAATGATGATGGAGGATTCCTGGGTTAGGGCATCAAACTGGGCGAAAAGAGGGTGGTCTTTTTCCTGGCTGACGATGGTGGCCTGGAGGATGCCCGTGCCGTCGCGAACAAGAAGGAAACGGACCTTACCGCTTGAGCGCTTGTTGTAAACCCAGCCCCGGACTTCCACGTCCCTGCCGACGTGTCGGCCGATGTCCTCGATATAGACCCATGTCGCGGCCATGATGGGCTCATTATAGGCAATCGACGGAGCGCGGTCAAATGAGCTCACAATTCCCGAAATTGCCGATAAAAGCCCCCGACGGGTCCTCTCGTGGTTCACCCCCGGCCAGGCTCGGGGTTGGGATTGCGAAGCACGCTCGTTTCCCCAGCGAGGAAACTCGCTCCGACTCAGCCTTCGCTCTTCTCTCACTTCGCTCGAGAAACCATGCCCGCTCAGGCTTCGACGGGCT
>CAYUKK010000060.1:0-29705 GCA_964445305.1 uncultured Eubacteriales bacterium | reverse complement strand
TCTCCATTCCGTGAGGCCCGGCTTCGCCTTTCTGGAAGCGTTCATGCGTGTTCCCGCGGCTGAAGCTCGCGCCAAGCTTGACATAATGCCACGGCCGGAATCTTGTCTCCCAGATGACCTGCAAGACGTTAAAAAGCTTCTTTCGATCGACGGTAGAGGAAACAGGAACGCGCCGTCCGGCTCCTGCCGTGGGTTGGTTTAAAACCTGACCCGTCCAGAATAACCTGAGCGCGCTTCCGTTCAAACGGTAGGTGAGATGGAGCAGGCCGGAGGAAAGAGTCGCTTTGTCCGGAGCATCGAACTCGGCCACGTCCCGATCAAGGCGGAGATGCTGGAGCGACGCATAAAAGAAAAGCCGGCCCGGCACAAGGGGACCGGAGAGCTGGCCGTTGAGCTGCTGGTAAGAGTTTAGCCGGTGGCTTTCAGAAAGGTTCTCCGCTTTGAGCCGGGAAGAGATGTTCGTGGCGCTCATCCAGGGCGCGTTCCAGAACGCTCCGACACTCCCGCGGGATTCAGGGCCTCCTTCTTTCGGCAGGAAATCGAGTTCGCCGCCCGGCGAAAGGGAGACGACCGGATGACGGCCGTTCGTCAGTTCGCTGAAGGCAAGGCTGAATACGTCCGGGTGGAAAAGCGGCATGCCTCTCCAGTACGGGTCCGTGACATCCATCCCGTGGATGAGGTAGCCCGTCTGGGTCCAGCTCACCCCGCCGCGGGAGCTCCAGAGAGCCGGCTCGTCTGACCACATCCCGCCGACATCGATCCGGTTCGTCGTCGCCGAAAGGTCCTGGTTTTCAATGAGAGACCAGATATTGCCCGCAGAGGGAAGGCAATCTATCTGGAATGCATCAAGGACGGTCCGGGAGGTGGTGTCGGAGAGGTCGATGGTTTCCACGCGGTGCAAACGGATTCGGGCATTGCCTTCCTTTGCCACAACCATCTTGAGGAAGAGAACCCGGCCGGGCTCAAAGACGAGGGGGCTTTCGAGAGGAATCCTCTCCCCCTGGAGTTCAAGGTCAATCGAGACTTCGCCTGAAGGGATTCCCGCCAGACGGAAAGAGCCCGTTAAGCCTGTCGATGTGGTTAACGGCTGATCCCAGGTTTCCGGCCGCACATAAACGGCAACGCCGGGGAGGAGTTTGTCCCGTTCATCCCTGACTTGGCCGGTCAGGACCCCCTCTTTTGCCGAGACCGGCTGCATCATAAAGCAACAAAGAAAAAGGATAAAAAAAAAGAGAAGCCGGCCCGCCGGTCGGCTTCTCTTATCGACGATGTTCCTCAGCGCGATTTTCTCCTCGTTGAAAATCTTCTAATATTTCCCATTTTTGCCGCTCGATGTCAAGATTTCGGGTGGGCCCCAAATTTGCCGATAGGACCACCCGAGGGGTCCTGTCGCGGTTCACCCCCGGCGACCCCGAGCGGACTATCTCGTTTATTATCAATCAAGAAGATGGGTGGCATCAAACGCTCGGGTCGGCGGGGGGCCCCCGAACCGCGCCACCCCTCGGGTGCACTCCCTATCGTGATAATTTGTTACAAGATCAAGCACTTTCGCTTGATCATAATTGTCTATCGGCAAATCAGCGGAGCTCGCTGGTCGTTGAAATTTTTGCCTGTTAATGCTATAAATTCTTAAGGGAACGATGGTTCATATGTTCTATCTGAGAGAGAAAGATAAGGTCGTCCTCAACCTCATTGTGGAGAATTATCTGAAGCTGGGCAAGCCCATCAGCAGCGGTTTTATAGTTCAGAAAAAAGCTCTCCCCGACTCCCCGGCCACGATCCGTAACATCATGAGCAAGCTCGAGGACATGGGCTACCTATGCCAGCCACACACTTCAGCCGGGCGAGTGCCGACGGACAAGGGCTTAAGGTTCTATGTCAACAGCCTTCTTGATGAAACGCTTTTTACCGATGAGCAAATTGCTTTTCCAGCAGGCGAGTTTGCTTTGGACAAGGGAGATTTCTCCTCTTTGTTAACCTATGTTTCTAAACTCCTGGCTGAGCATTCCGATAATCTGGGTTTCGTGATTTCGCCGAGCGTTTCCAAGGTCAACTTCAACCACGTCCGCTTGATCAAGATCTCCGAAGAGAAGGTCATGGTTATTCTCATCACAACCTTTAACATGGTCCTGACCGAGATCGTTGAGACGCAGCACTATTTCACCCAGCTCGAGCTCGACAAGGCCTCCCAGTACATCAATCAACATTTCCGAGGAAAAAACCTAACCTTTGTGCGGGACTACTTGATGAAAGAGCTTCCCCGCTATAAGCTTACCTATGAGGATGCCATCAACAAGCTCATTTCTCTCTTGAAGGCTTACATTTCTCGTCAGGAGACTGAAAGCCAGATTGTTTTCCAGGGAGTGTCCAAGCTTATCGATAAGCCCGAGCTCTTCAGCATGGACAAACTGAAATCCTTGTTCCAGAATTTCGAAGAAAAAATCAAGCTGGCCAAGCTTCTTTCCGACGTGATTAGCTTGGAAAGGGTCAAAGTTCTCATCGGCTCCGAATCCAACATTCCGGACATTGCCGATTGTGCCTTTGTTCTTTCCCATTATGGCTACAACAATCAGGTGCTGGGGACACTGGGCATCATCGGGCCCAAACGCATCCCCTACCGGAAAATCATCCCTCTGGTGGATAGGGTGGCTCAGAAGCTTAGCCAGACAATCAGCCGTGACTTTTAAGAAGAGGTGAAAATGTCCGAAAACGAGACAGAAGAAAAAGAAAAAAAGCCAGCTCAAGACGAGGAAGGCAAAGCGGGGGAAGAGGAGAAGAGGGAGGAAAACCAGCCGGCCACAGAAACCGGAGAAGAGGTTGAATTCATAGCTGTTAAGTCCGAGGAGGAAGGCCAGCCAGCTGCCGTTAAGCTGAAGGCGTCCGAGCCTCCAGCCGAGGAGGATAAAAGTCTCAAGTCCAAGCTCAAGAAGAAAGAGGCCGAAATCAAAGCCTTAAAAAGAGAAGTTGAACAGCTGAGGGACAAGTATCTACGGGCCCTGGCCGAGATGGACAATTTGCGCAAGCGGCAGGAGCGGGAAAAGACAGAGTTCCGGAACTATGCCCTTTCTGACTTCCTCCGCGAGTTCCTTGTCATCCTCGACAATTTCGAACGTGCTCTCCAGTGCGGCGACCAAACGGATGGCAAGACATTTCGGGAGGGAGTTGAGATGATTTACCGCTTGACCATGGACCTGCTTCTGAAGAAGGGTGTCGTTCCCATCGAGGTCAAAGACAAACGATTCGACCCGGCCCGGCACCAAGCGGTCATGACCGAGGAATCGGACGAGGTCAAAGAGCCGGAGGTGGCGGAGGAACTCCAGCGCGGTTACCTCCACCACGAGAGGCTTCTCCGGCCGACCATGGTCAAAGTGCTCGTCCCTAAGAAGAAGGAAGAATCATGAGCCGGGTCATCGGGATTGATCTGGGTACAACCTATTCCTGTGTCGCTCATCTCGAGGGAGATAGGCCCCAGGTCATTCCCAACCTGGAAGGACAGACGACGACTCCATCTGTCGTGAGCTTCACCTCAACGGGAGAAAAGCTGGTCGGGAACTTAGCCCTCCGCCAGGCGATTACGAACCCCGAGAAGACAGTTTATGCGATCAAGAGGCTGATTGGCAGGAAATTCAATTCTCCCGAAGTTCAGGAAGCCCGCCGGCGAATGCCCTACCATCTCGGCGAAGCTCCGAACGGGGATGTTCGGGTGGTGGTCGATTCCCTGGAAATCAGCCCTCAGGAAATTTCCGCCATCGTCCTTTCCTATCTTAAGACTTGCGCCGAGTCCTTTTTCGGAGAACCTGTTAAGCAGGCGGTCATTACCGTGCCGGCTCATTTTGATGACCCTCAGCGGCAGGCGACGAAGGACGCGGCCAAAATCGCTGGACTGGAAGTCCTCCGGGTCATCAACGAGCCGACCGCGGCCAGCCTGGCCTATGGACTGGATGCCCAAAAGAACGCCAAAGTGGCGGTTTTCGACTTGGGCGGTGGCACCTTTGATATTACCATTCTGGAAATCCAGGATTCAGTGTTCCAAGTACTGGCCACATGCGGCGATTCCTACCTCGGCGGAGAGGACTTCGATAACCGTATCGTCGAATGGCTCATCGAGGATTTTAAGAAAGAGCATCAGGTTGACCTCTACCAGGATAAATTTGCTCTCCAGAGAATCAAAGAAGCGGCGGAAAAGGCCAAGCGGGAGTTGTCTTTTGTCCAGGAAACCGAGATCAACCTGCCTTTCATCTGCCTGACTTCTTCCGGTTCCAAGCACATCACGAAGAAACTGACACGGGGACTCCTTGAAGAGCTGACGGGCGACCTCGTCCATAAGACGATTCCCTTGATTGAGCGGGCGCTGGCCGATTGCCACCTGAGGCCTGAGGACATCGAGGAGGTCATCCTCGTTGGGGGCCAGACGCGCATGCCGCTCGTGCGGCGGACGATCGCTAACTATTTTAAGAAGAATCCCCGTGAGGATATCAACCCGGATGAAATCGTGGCCATGGGGGCGGCCATCCAGTCGGGGATTCTGAGCCAGAAAGGCAAGGCGGATCTCGTTGTCCTCCTTGACGTCACGTCCCATTCGCTGGGCATCGAGACGGAGAACGATACGTACCAGCAGATTATCGAGCGGAACTCCACGATCCCGACCCGCAAGACGATGCCCTTCACGACGGTCGAGGACAACCAGATCAGGGTGACCATCCACGTCCTCCAGGGAGAGAACCCACAGGCCTCAAGAAACAGGTCCCTGGCGCGGTTTGACTTGGTCGGGCTTGCTCCTGCGCCGGCTGGCGTTCCTCAGATTGATGTCACTTTTGAGATCGATGCCAACGGGATTTTGAAAGTCTCTGCCCGCGATGTCCTGACCGGGTTGAACCAGGAAATCCATATCAGGCCTTCCTCAGGCCTGTCGGCCAAGGAAATCGACGCCATCATCCAGCGGCATAAAGCTTTGCCTGAAAAATCCTGATAGTGAAGCGATATGGCGACCAAAGACTACTATGAAATTCTGGGGGTGCCCAGGAATGCGAGCCCTGAGGAAATCAAGCGGGCTTATCGACAGTTAGCCCTCAAGTATCACCCTGATAGGAACCCGGGCAACAAGGAAGCGGAGGAGAAATTCAAGGAAGCGGCCGAAGCTTATAGCGTCCTCGTTGACCCAGAAAAGCGCTCCACTTACGACCGTTTTGGAATGGAAGGCCTGAGAGGCGGGGGGTTCACGGGATTTCCGGGTTTCGATTCTTCCATTTTTGAGGAATTTGAGGATATCCTGGGCAGTTTTTTCGGTTTTGGGGATATCTTTGGCACCCGAACACGCCGACGAAAGCCCGGGCCACAGCGGGGGCGGGATCTCATCCTTGAGGTCGAAATCACCCTGGAAGAGGCAGTGAGGGGTGTCGAAAAAGAGGTCAGCTTGCACCGGGCGGAGCGGTGTCCCACGTGCCAAGGCTCTGGCCTCCAGCCTGGCACTCGGAAGACATCTTGCCCCACCTGCCAGGGAAGAGGACAACTCCGCTACCAGCAGGGCTTCTTTACTGTTTCGAGGACTTGCTCCCATTGCCATGGACAGGGAGAGGTTATTTCGACACCCTGTCCGGAATGCCGCGGCTCGGGTTCTGTCAAGCAGAAGAAAAGCCTGCGGATACGTATTCCGGCCGGCGTCGACACGGGCACAAGATTAAGAGTGGAAGGGGAGGGTGAAGCCGGCGACCCGGGTGCGCCACGGGGCGACCTCTATGTTGCCATCCAGGTCTCCAGGCATCCCTTCTATGAGCGAGAAGATAATGACCTGTACTGTGAAGTGCCTGTTTCTTTTGCTCAGGCGGCTCTGGGAGCGGTGGTGGAGATTCCAGGCCTCGATGGGGAAGTGGAATCGGTCAAGATTCCAGCCGGCATTCAATCGGGCCAAGTCCTGAAACTCAAGGGTAAGGGAATCAAGGGCTTCCATTCTTACCGGAAGGGAGACCTCTACATCAAGGTCGTTGTCAAGACACCGCAGAACTTAAGCCGGGAGGAGAAAGAGCTGCTCCGTCAGTTGGCCGAGCTCAGGGGTGAAAAGCTGGACAGGCCTGACCGAAGCCTGCTCGACAGAATAAAAAATATCACGCATTAGGGAAGCGAGTGACATCGACACAATTCCTCATCAAGAGGGCCGGCCTGCGATTTCCCTTTGCCTTCCTCGATGGCGATGAGCACTTCCATCTAAGCCGAGTTCTCCGGGTCAGGCCGGGAAGGAAAATCTGGCTTCTCGATGAACAGGGAGTGCGCTACCGCGCCGAAGTCCAAGAAGTCGAGGAGGAAAGGACTAAGGTCCTCATCCTGGAGAGGGAAAAACCAGAAGAGCAGAAAATCCATCTTACCCTGGCTCAAGCTCTTCTTAAATCGAAGAAAATGGACCTCGTCGTCCAGAAATCGACCGAGCTGGGCGTGGCCTCTTTGATTCCCGTTCAAGCAGCGCGGTCGGTCGTTCGGCTCAAAGAGGAACAGAAGCGAGTCGCTCGATGGAAGAGGATTGCCAGTGAAGCAGCCAAACAGAGCCGGCGGTCCTCCATTCCCATCATCTTTCCTCCCCAATTGTACCTTTCTTTTCTTGGCCATTTCGATGCGGCAAAGAAGTTGATTCTCTCCGAACGGGCTGGCCGGTTGCTGCGAGAGATTCTTGTCGGGAGCTCTCCCGGCACTGGACAGGGCGACATGCCGACGGTTATCATTCTCGTTGGTCCAGAGGGTGGCTGGACCCCAGAAGAGGAAAGCCAGGCGAGGAGTCGAGGATTCGAGCCGGTCAGCCTGGGAAAGCAGGTCCTCAGGTCTGAAACGGCGGCGCTGGCCGCCCTAAGCCTTATCGCCCATTTTTGGAATACATAGGATGTTCCTCCAGGGTCAGAAGGTTGGCAAATACGAGATCCTCCGCAGCCTCGGCAGCGGCGGCTTTGGCTCGGTTTACCTGGCTCGGGATACCTGGCTGGACATCAAAGTGGCCATCAAAGTCCCTCATAAACAGTCGGCCGAGCTCTACAAACTCCTCAAGGAACCGAGGCTTCAGGCGGCCTTGAACCATCCTAACATCGTCCGGATGATTGCGGCTGAGAAGGAGAACAAGACCTTTTTTATGGTTATGGAATATGTCAAGGGGAAAACTCTTGAGAAAATTCTGGAAAAGGAGAAGGTCCTCGATTGCGACCGGGCGGTCGATTATATCAAGCAAATTGCCCAGGGGGTTGACCATGCGCATAAGAACAAGATCATCCACCGCGACCTGCGGCCCTCCAACATTCTTATCTCCGAGGATGGCACGGCGAAAATTACGGATTTTGGAACTTCTGCTTGGCTGAGCAACGTTCCTTACGCCTCGACGAGAATCGGCAGTCCCCCTTACATGGCGCCAGAACAATTCCTCGGCAAGGCCACCTTCCAATCGGACATTTATTCCCTGGGGTGCATCTTCTACGAGATGGTCATCGGTCGGCCCCCGATTTTCGACCCCGATCCTTTCAAGATTCTGGAAAAGGCCCAGCAGGGCAGGATCACGCCACCGCGTTTGCGGAATAGCCAAATTCCGCGGGAAATCGACGAAATCATCATGAAATGCCTGGCCTCCAAAATCGAAGACCGCTACCAGAGGCCGGGCGAGCTCATCCGGGCGCTTTCTGCTCTCAAGGGAAAGAAGGAGCACGGGTCAGAAATCGAGGATATCCTAACCCGCATCCGGGCTCGAGAAGAAGTAAAAACAGGGCTGTGCTGGAATTGCCGTCGCCCGCTGCCGCTCAAGACGCGGCAATGCCCTCATTGTGGAGAGTTTGTTTGAGGCAGCACGGCACTTTGGGTTGGCGAAAATTACCTCTCAGCTATGCCGAAACCGGAAGTTCGGTCAAGTTGACTTGAGGAGAGGATTGAGCTAACATGAGAAAGGTGTTATTTCCCTTAAAATTTTCTCATTCTCGATACATTCAAGAAAGAGGAATCCTTCATGAGTCCTTTTAATGAGGATGGAAAAGTCTGGATGAATGGTCAGCTTGTTCCCTGGCCGGAGGCTAAAATCCATATTGCTTCCCACGTCATCCATTACGGGAGCTCGTTGTTCGAGGGTTTTCGGGCATACGATACTCCCAAGGGGACTGCCGTCTTTCGCCTCCACGCCCATACGCGACGCTTGTTTAACTCGTGTAAGATGTATCGATTTGAGGTGCCCTATACCGAGGAAGAATTTAACCGAGCCATCATCGAGACGATCCGGGCCAACGGCCTCAAGTCGTGCTATATCCGGCCCATCATCTATCGAGGCTACCATTCATTGGGTGTGGACCCGTTTCCTAACCCAGTCGATTGTGCGATCCTCGTCTGGAATTGGGGAAAATACCTGGGGGAGGAAGCCCTGGAAAAAGGGGTGGATGTTTGTGTTTCCTCCTGGTGGCGGATGGCCCCCAACACTTTTCCGGCCCTGGCCAAGTCTGGAGCAAACTATATGAATTCCCAGTTGATCAAAATGGAGGCTCTCCTCGATGGCTACAGCGAAGGGATAGCTCTTAATATCCGCGGTCACATTAGCGAAGGAAGCGGAGAAAATATTTTCCTCGTCTTCAACGGCGCAGTCTATACCCCGCCTTTATCCTCCTCCATCTTACCCGGCATTACCCGGGACTCTGTGATGACCTTGCTTCGCGAGTTAGGGATTCGGGTCGTCGAGGAAACGATTCCCCGGGAAATGCTCTATATCGCCGACGAAGTCTTCTTCACGGGTTCGGCGGCTGAGATCACACCCATCCGCTCGATCGATAAAATTGTCATCGGCAAGGGTGAGCGGGGCCCGATCGTCAAGAGGCTCCAGGAAGCCTTTTTTTCCTACGTTAACGGGGAAAGAGAGGACACTTATGCCTGGCTCACTTATATATAAACGAGGTGGAGCATGGAAATCGATGAACTCTTGAAAGTGGCCATCGAGAGGGATGCTTCCGACCTTCATCTCAAGGCCGGCAATCATCCCATCATCCGCGTCCACGGGACGCTCATCCCTTTAACCGGGTTTCCTCGCCTGACTTCCAAGGATACTCAGGAGCTGGGGGAGCAGTTGATGACCGATTATCAGAAAGCCAGGCTGAAAGAGGACTTTGACCTGGACTTGGCTTACAGCCTTCCCGGCTTCGGTCGTTTCCGAGGGAGCATTTTTTATCAGCGAGGGTCCTTGGCCATCGCCCTGCGCATCATCCCCCTTGAGGTCAAAAGCATCCGTCAACTACTTCTTCCCGAAGTGCTCGAGAAAATCGCTCTTCTGCCGCGCGGCCTCGTTCTTGTCACGGGCACGACGGGAAGCGGCAAAACAACGACCCTGGCCGCCATGATTGATTACATCAACACCCACCGCCGGGAGAACATCATCACCATCGAGGACCCGATTGAATACCTCCACAAGGACAAGAAAAGCACCATCAACCAGCGGGAAGTGGGGATGGATGTCGCCAGCTTTGCTCGGGGCTTGCGGGCGACGCTGCGGGAAGACCCCGACGTTATCCTGGTGGGTGAAATGAGGGATTTGGACACGATCGAAACCGCTATTCTGGCGGCTGAAACCGGCCACCTCGTCTTCAGCACCCTCCACACCCTCGATGCTCCTGAAAGCATCAACCGCATCATTTCGGTCTTCCCGCCGCATCATCAAAGACAGGTGCGCCTCCAGCTGGCTTCCATCCTCAAAGCTGTCATTTCGCAGCGGTTGATTCCTCGGATGGACGGGCAGGGTCGCGTGCCCGCTGTCGAAGTCATGATCAGCACCCCCTACATCCAGGATTGCATCCAGGATAAGGAGAAGACCGGTCTCATTCGCGACGCCATTGCGGCCGGAATCTCCCAGTACGGGATGCAGACCTTCGACCAGTCCATCTTTCAGCTCTACCGAGACGGCTACATTTCCTTCGAGCAGGGGCTTCGCTACAGCTCGAACCCGGACAACTTCAAGCTTCGGGTCATGGGCATTCAATCGACTTTGGATTTGGCCCTGGAGGAAATGGAGCAGCGAATGAGCAAGATAGAAAGAGAAGAGCTCGAAAAGCCTGAAGAAGAGCCATGAGAGCCCAGGAAATCCGGGAATCTTTCCTCGGCTTCTTTTCCCGAAAGAAACATAAGGTCGTCCCCAGCTCCTCACTCCTGCCCAAGGACGACCCGACCATCCTGTTCACGAACGCCGGCATGAACCAGTTCAAAAATGTCTTCCTGGGGCTGGAAAAGAGGAGCTACAAGCGGGCCGCTTCCGTCCAGAAATGTCTTCGCGTCTCCGGCAAGCACAATGACCTTGAACAGGTGGGCAAGACGAACAAGCACCACACGTTCTTTGAAATGCTGGGGAATTTCTCGTTCGGGGATTATTTTAAAGAGAAGGCGATTGAGTTTGCCTGGGAGCTGGTGACTGAGGTTTTTCGACTCCGAAAAGACCGTCTCTACGCCACGGTTTACGAAGAAGATGAAGAAGCTTTCCGGGTCTGGAATGAGAAAATTGGTCTGCCCGAAGAAAAGATTTTCAGCTTCGGGAAGAAGGACAATTTCTGGGCTATGGGCGAAACGGGTCCCTGTGGTCCCTGCTCAGAAATCCACTACGATATCGACCCGGGCTCCGAGCAGGGGGAAGTCCGGACGCTGATTGAAAAGGGGAGTGACCGATTCCTCGAGCTCTGGAACCTCGTCTTCATGCAGTACTTCCAGGATGAGCAGGGTATCCTCCATCCCTTGCCTTCGCCCTCGATTGACACGGGAATGGGGCTGGAGAGGACAGCGGCAGCCCTTCAGCAGAAGACAAGCAACTTCGACACCGACCTCTTCCGGCCACTCATCATGAGAATCTGTGAGCTTACTCAGAGGGAATATCCCGCTTTTGACGAGGGGGATGTTTCGGTCAGGATCATCGCTGACCATGTTCGAGCTGTGACTTTTCTGATTGGGGATGGCATCATGCCAGCCAACGAGGGGCGTGGCTATGTCCTGCGCCGGCTCATCCGGCGAGCCTTCCGCCATGGCAACCACCTTGGCTTGGAGAAGCCTTTCCTCCACCAGCTCGTCGGCGGCGTGGTCGACATCATGAGGGATGCTTACCCCGAGCTGGCCACTTCCATCGCTTTCATCTCCCGGGTTTGCCTGTCGGAAGAAGAGAGGTTCGCCTCGACCCTCGCCTCTGGGCTTCGCTATTTTCAACAGTTTGCTGAAGAAGCGAGGCAGGAAGGTCGCACCTCTCTGAGTGGTGGAGAGCTCTTTAAACTCTACGATACTTTCGGCTTTCCCCTTGATTTGTCAAGGGAACTGGCCCAGGAATGCGGATTGGGTGTGGATGAAGAGGGCTTTCAAGCCGAGCTGGCCGGACAGAAAGAAAGAGCGCGCTCAGCCTGGAAAGGGGAGGCGGAGGTCGAGGCGAAAAGAGTTTACGAGAAGCTCAAAGAAATCCAGACGATTTACAGAGGTTATGAGGTGGATAGGATCTCGGGTGCTCGGGTGGTGGCTATTCTCAAAGCAGGCCGCGAAACCGACAGCTTGAGCGAGGGCGAAAAGGGCCAGGTCTTCCTCAATACGACCCCCTTCTATGCCGAGGCAGGCGGTCAAGTGGGGGACACGGGGGAGCTCCGCCACGCTCGGTTTATCGGCCGGGTAGAAGGCGCATTCTTTCCGATTCCAGAGATCATTGCCCACGATGTCCAGGTAGTCTCGGGCGTGCTGCGACCGGGGGAGGAGGTCGAGGCGGTTGTCGACTCGGCTCGACGACGGGCCATCAGCAGCAATCATACGGCTACGCACCTCCTCCACAGCTCGCTGCGCCGAGTCCTGGGGGAGCACGTCCGGCAGGCCGGCTCGCTTGTCTTGCCAGAGCGATTGCGGTTTGATTTCACACATTTTTCCCCGCTTTCTCGCCAGGAAATCGAGGCAGTGGAGAACTTGGTCAACCAAAAAATCCGCGACAATTTGCCCGTCAAGACGCGGATCACGACGCTCGAGGAAGGGCTCAGGGAAGGAGCGATAGCCATTTTTGAGGAGAAGTACGGAGAGAAGGTTCGGCTCGTCGAGGTAAAAAATTTTAGCAAGGAGCTTTGCGGGGGCGTTCATGTCCACGCGACGGGCGAAATTGGCCTCTTCAAGATTGTTAGCGAGTCAAGCATTGCCGCAGGCATGAGGCGGATCGAGGCTCTGACTGGTGAGTTCGCCCTGCGCCACTTTCAGGAAGCCGAAAGACTGCTGGCTGATGTAGAAACATCCCTTGCCTGTTCACGGGCCGACATACTTCGCCACCTGGACAAGCTTAAAGGCCAGCTTGAACAATTGGAAAGAGAAAACAAATCCTTGCGGCAGAAGCTTGCTCAGCTCCAGAGTCGGGCAGGGGAGGCGACGATTCGGAACATCAAGGGGATCAACGTCTTGGCTCAACGCCTGGATGGGGCGAGCTTGGAGGAGCTTCGCCATCTTGTCGACTCGCTCAAGCAGAAAATTGGCTCCGGAGTCGTCGTCCTCGGCACTGCTTCCGACGGCAAGGTCCTCCTTGTTGTCGGTGTAACCAAGGACCTGACCCATCGCCTCAAAGCAGACGACCTCGTCCGGGATATCGCCCCCCTTATCGGGGGTGGCGGCGGGGGGCGCCCCGATTTCGCCCAGGCTGGCGGAAAAAAGCCCGACCAGCTGGACCTTGCCTTGGAGAAAAGCTATGCCTGGGTGGAAAAAAGGGCATAGCGTTAAAGCTCCTTCGGGCGGAGGAAACCGAACCCGAGGAGATTGATGAAAATCACCCCTAAGGGGGATTGCCAACCTCTCTTTTTTTGATACAATCAGGGAGGCAAGAAAAAAGAGAGGCCGAGAAAGACAGAGGCGTCAATGAAGCTGAGGAGGACATTCTGGACAGCGGCCATCAGCCTCGGGTTTTTCTTTTTTAGCGCTGAGGCCGCAACGCGGCAGGAACTCATCGACCAGGTAGACGCCCTCGTCAAGCGCTATTCTCAGAAGTACCACGTCCCGGCTGAGCTCATCCATGCCATCATCAAGGCAGAGTCCAACTACAACCCGTGGGCAGTATCTCCAAAAGGAGCGGCCGGGTTGATGCAACTCATGCCCGAAACAGCGAGACAGTATGGAGTTCGGGACAGGTTCGACGCGGAAGAAAACATCATGGGTGGGGTCAGGTACCTCAAGGATTTGTGCCGTCTTTATAACAACAACACCAAGCTTGTCTTAGCCGCCTACAATGCTGGTCAGGAAGCCCTGAAGAGGTTCAACGGTATCCCCCCTTATCCGGAAACCCGGGATTACATTAGCCGGGTCATGGCTTCCTACTCGAAACCCTACATCTCTGGCGGCTATCCCATCAAGAGATTTGTCGACGACTCAGGTCAGTATGTCTTCACCAACGACCCCTATTATCACTTGAACAGCCGGCGAAACCGAGACTGAGGCTATTCCTCTGGCCTAAACGTATCCCTTAACGGGAAAGATACGGGGTAGAATCTCAAACGTGGCTGGCAATCGGCCGGGTTGTTCGCCGTCGAGCTCGAGGAGGACATCGGCATCCTCCAGGCACACGGCCTCAACTTTCTTCGATCGCCAGAGGGAAATTTTCGGATGACGAAGGTGCTTGCCGAAGAAAACTTTCCAGCCGTGGCGGCAAAATTCAGCGAATTTCATCCCCTGAACGAGGACGAAGTCGAACCACCCGTCATCCAGGCAAGCAGCGGGAGCGATTTTCATGCCCCTGCCAAAAATGCGGCCGTTGGCCACGGCTCCGACCAAGCATTCTCCCGTTGGTAATTCCTTTTCGTCGACCCAAACGCGGATTCTTCGGCTCTTGTAGCGGGCCATCGTCGAGATGAGACAGCGTACATAGGACGAAGCTTTCCTTTTGCGACGCCTTTGGTCGACTTCTTTGACGACCTCCCCACCCAATCCAAAATCAGCCACGTTGAGGAAAAGCCGCTCCTCCTTGTCCCCGGCCAGATTCTGGTAAGTCACCCGGCCAATGTCGATTTTGACCGAAGGCGCTCGAGTCATCGTCTGGAGAGCCAGCTCTGGTCGCGCCGGGATGTGGAGGCTTCGGCTGAGGTCGCAGCCCGTGCCTGAAGGGACGATGCCGAGGGTTGAAGCGGGGTTGATGAGCTGACGGTTATCGAAGAAGCCGTTGGCGATCTCATTCATCGTTCCGTCGCCACCCACGCCGATAATCAGCTCGGAGCCCTCCCGCAGAGCTGCCCGGGCAATCTCTGTCGCCTGGAGGGGCTTTTCCGTGAATTCCACCTTGAATTCGTGGAGGAAGGCCTTGATGGCTGCCTTGATTTCTTTCCAGCGGTGCTTGGTCCGGCCGCGATTGGATTCAGGGTTGACGATCACCTGAGTCTTGGGGAAGACCATGGCTGACACTCGAGGCCGGCGGGGTCTTTTTTCTTCCGAAAAGGGAGACACCGATAATCCCGCCCAGCGCGCCGAAAGCCCCATAAACAATGGCCGCGAAGACGAGACCGAGGAGAAACCAAGGAGGTGAAAACCCGGCCCCCGTCCTTTCCAGCCATGTCTCCCATCCAGAGGGCATCTCCTTGGTCAGCTGGGAGAGCTGGTCCATGAACCTGCGGACGACCTCTTCGTTCCAGGATTGGAAAGGCAGGCTGACGATGGCATCGACAAAGGTGGCGACGATACCAGTGAAGATGCCAACCAGGGCTCCGTCTCCAGGCCGAAGCGAGACAGGGGAGTTGCGGGCCAGAAGGTAGGCAGCGAGCATCCCGCCGCCCACAATCCACAAACAGCAAAGACAACCGAGAAAGGGGACCGCGGTGAGGACCCCGGCTGTCACCCCGCCGACAAGGGCTGGCATCAGCATTCCCGGATGGGAGTTACTCATGGGGCCTCCTCAAACATCCAGCTTTCCCCTATTCTATGGGGTTCAGAGTCGAGAATTCAAGCAAAATTTTTGCACCCGAGGCAAAGAAACGTTAGTACCTCGCCCGAATACATTATATGTAACCCCACTTTCAAGCTACCAAGGTGTTATAGCGCCGCTCATCGCTGAGGCTACATGATGAGAGAAGAAGCTGTTCAGGAGGGAAAGCCCTGAGCCCAGGATTTTTCCCCTGCTCGCGCACTCTTGGCGACTCATCGTGGCCTACACATTTTCTCATTCGCCCTCAAGATGGGGAAGGCATCAATTCTCGGCTACGGTGGATCGCCAGCAGGCGGATTCCCCGCCTGTGGAATTCGCCTCATAGCCTGGATAAAATCGGCCAGGCCGGGAATGAAATAAAAAGGAAGGGTCGTCCCCCAGAGGATGCCCGTCAGGAAGCGGCCCCCGTTTTGTGTGGACCAGAGGTGGCTGAAGTTGCCGAAGGTATCGACCAGGATGGGAAGGGAGAGGACGACAAAGATAGAGGTTGGTGGCAGTTCGAAGGAACGAAAACCCCTCAACCAGGGAAAAAGGGCGAAGCCGATGAGACATCCTGCATAGATGCCCAGGCAGCGCGCGCAGACAGCCAGCGGTTGGCCGAAGAGGCTAAAACACCGAGCTGGAGCTTGATGGCAGACAAGCGAATAGAGGGCGTAGAGGAAACTCTGGGCAGGCAAGGCTTTGCTCCTCAGGTAAGGAGCCACGAAAATTCCTGCCAGCCAGAGAAAAAGCGCGGCCAGAGAAAAAAAGTAGACGGGAAGGACAACTTTTCTTTTAAGCAAGACTTTTTATCCGGAGGAAAGAGATATAGCCTACGATGACGAGAAAGCAGATGGTGATGACCGATGAGGACATAAAAAGAGCATAAGCGGTTCTGCCCATGACATCGTAGAGGGTCATCCCAATGATGGCTAAATCAAGAGCCAGGAAATATCTCCAAATCCTACTAAATCTATCGAAAAAGTAAAGAATGAGAATAATAGCCGGCGTGGCGGAAAGAAACGTGTAGTCCCAGCCGAGAGGGGAGAGGAGGGGGATGAGAGTGAGGAGGAGGAAACCTTCGAGGACGACGGGCTCGGAGACTGTTTTTCCCCTGGCCACAAGATAAAGACAGAGCGTGCTAAGCCCAACCAGGATGACGCCGTAGAAAACAAAAGAGAGGCCGGGCCGGCTTGTCCATTTGACGAGGCAACCCATGAGACTGACATTGTCCTGCGTTGAGAAGAGAGCCGGAGTGGAGGAGGCGAGCGACGAAACCCACTCCCGGAGGACGAGCCAGTTTCCGGGGAGGCCGTAAAAGAGAGAGGGTGCGGCCAGGCCAAGAAGAAGAGCAAGCAGGGAACTGATGAGAGAAGACCATTTTTTCCTCAAGACAAAATAGGGCATGAAGACCATAGCATAGGGTTTTAGGGCAGTGGCCAGCCCGGCCAGAAGTCCGGCCCCAATTTCTCGAGATGAACCTTCGCTCTGCCGGCATAGCATCCAGATGGTCAGCAGAAGAAGGAGGGTAATCAGGGCGTTGATTTGACCGAGCTGGATTTCCCGGAGGAAATACCGAGCCAGAACGAGGGGCGCGATGATGGCCATCCAGGTTGTTTTTTTCTTGTCGCCGGGCAGGAGTCGAAAAGAGAGCAAAAAAATGAAAACAGAACAGACAAGGACAATTCCAAACCACATCCCCTTGGCCACATCAAGAGGGAGAAAGGAAAGAGGAAGATAGAGGAAGGCGGAAAAGGGAAGATACTTGAACTGATAATGGCCATCCTCAGACCGGTAGAGAGTTTCGCCCAGGCGAAGGCGCGCCGCGGCCGTGTAGTTGACTTCAAAATCGACCATCTCGTCTTTGACTCGCAGGAGAAAGACAAGACCAAGAGATAAAGCGGCAAGAAAAACGAGGAGGGCCAAGGACACTCGGCGGGACATGATTTTCCAGCCTATCCAAGGTGTCAGGAGGTTGTCAACCCCCGCCCGACCGTCGGGCTTCCTTAACGACGATTTCTGGTTGTCAATCCATTCTCTAACATTTGACAGAAGAAGGCTCAATGTGTAAATTTGTCTGCGTATGCTCCAAAAAGGAGGAATGAAAATGACCAGAAAGGCTCAAGCTTTGGGTCTGGCCATCCTTTTTGCTGCCGGAACCTCCCTTTCCGCTCAGACTCCCGAGGCCACGGCTCTTTTTGAAAAAAATAAAGAAAGTATCTTGACGCTGTATGCATATGGCGGAGATAAGCAGCTTTTGTCGAAAGGCGTAGGGTTTGGTTTGAATCAAGATACGATCGCCACTTGTTATCATCTTATCAGCCAAGCCAGGGAAGTGGAGGGCGTCAACGTTAAGGGGAAGAAGATGAAGATGGAGGGAATTGTCGCCTTTGACCGCAGCCTGGATGTGGCTCTCCTCCGGGTTAAGGGTAAGGTCAACCCCGTTGTTCTTGGAAATTCAGACGATCTTCAGACGGGAGCAAGGATTTTTGCCCTTGGCGCCAACGAGGCTGGCGAAATCACTGTTTCCGAAGGAACTGTCCGTAACGTCCACCCCTTCGACACCAAGGCTTCCCTTATCGAGCCCTCGCTTTCCATTCCTGAGGGGTTCACTGGCGCGCCCATCCTCGACGTTGAAGGCAAGGCGGTGGGGATGATCATCGTGCTGGAAAGGACAGGCCGCGTCGGAATTCCCGTGAACGCCTGGCGGAGTCTTTCTCCAACCGCCCGCATCACGGCCTTCAAGGATGTGACGGTCGAGGACTACTTTGCCAGTTTCGATGGTGCCTACCTGGCAGGACGGTCACTGGCCTTTGTTGACGAGCTGGGGAGCGCCCAGCGTTATCTCGAGAAAGCAATCCAGCTTAACCCCTCGGCGACGGAAGCCCACGCCACGCTGGCCTCCATCTACGCCAATCAGAGGAATTACACGGCCGCTGTTCCGGCGTTTACCAAGCTCATTGAGCTCGACCCGGGTCGGGCTGAAGCTCACTTTGGCCTGGGGAATATCTATTACCGGATGCAACGTTGGAATGACGCCATCGCCTCGCTCGAAAAAGCCGTCACCTTGAGACCCGAATATAAAGAAGCCTATTTTACGATTGGCAACGCTTATGAGGAACTGCGGGATTTTGAAAAGGCGGCGCAAGCTTATGAGCGGTATCTCCAGACAAACCCGGAGAGCAGCTGGACGGGATACCTCCGCCTCGGGCTCTGTCGGCATGAACTTGGCCAGTTCGATTTGGCGGTTGCGGCTTTCGAGGCCGCTCTCAAGGAGCAGCCTCGCGACATCAAGGTGAACTATAGCCTGGCCCAGGCTTACCATAAGGCTGGCCAGTTGGAAAAAGCAGAGGCAACCTATGCTTTTCTGGCCGAGATCAATCCCCAAGATGCAACTGCCTACTTTGGCGCCGTAGTCAGGATGTACGACGAGGCCGGCCGCTTCGAGAACGCCATCGTGGCCGCTAAAAAAATCATCGAGCTGAACCCTAAGAACGAGATAGCCATCTACAACCTCGGCATCATGTACCAGAAGCTCGAAAGATACGATGAGGCCATCCAGAGCTTCAAGCAGGCGCTGGCTGTGAAGCCGGATTATGACGCCGCCTACTACATGGTCGGTTTTTGTTATTCCAAGCAGAAAAAATACAAAGAATCCATCGAGGCCTTTAAGAATTACGTCGCTCTCGTTCCCGATAGCGCCGACGCCTGGCTCAACATCGGCATCAATTACATGCAATTGAAGGATTTCGATAACGCTCTCGAGCCTTTGAAAAAGTGCGTCGAGCTTCGCCCTGACTATGGAGTGGCACTCTTCAACCTGGCCATCACCTACCTTAACCTCAAGGACAATTACAGCGCCCGGGATGTTTACAAAACCCTGGTCACGGTGGACCCCGATTTGGCGGAGCGGCTCAGGAAATACCTCCGCTAAGAGGCCAGCCCTTCACTCGTTTGACAGGGAAAGAGGAGTGTGGCACAATATTTTCTTAATCTCTTTATTTCAACTCGCCATCGCTTCGACTTTTGCCCAGGCCAGCCATCGACAAACCAAGGGCAGGTGGCGGAATTGGCAGACGCGCTAGGCTTAGGACCTAGTTCCTGAGGAAGGAGTGCGGGTTCGAGTCCCGCTCTGCCCATATGAACCAGGATCGAACATGGAAATAAAAGAAGAGGCAATCCAAGCCACGGTGTCTTCTCCCCAGCCAAGCCTTCGCGAGATCGAAGTCGAGGTGGCTTGGGAGGAAGTGGCCAAGGAATGGGAGAAACTCCTCAGTCGCTATGTGGCCAGAATCAAGCTCAACGGATTCCGGCCCGGCAAAGCTCCGCGGGAAATGGTCAAGCGGCTCTTCTTCAAGGAATTGAAGAATGATCTGATAGAAGTTCTTGTTCCCCGAACCATGAACAAAGTGATGAGGGAGAGAAACATAACTCCGCTGGTCAATCCTGTCGTCAGCGAGGTCATTTTTCGAGAAAACGAGCCCTTCCGTTTCAAAGCCAGGGTGGAGATTTTCCCCGACTTCAAACTCCCCGAGTACAAGAAAATCCGGGTGAAAAAGATGGACGTCAAGGTAGAGGAAGCAGAAGTCGAGGCATCATTGGAAAGGCTGCGTCAGGATTCGGCCGAGTATCTTCCGGTCGAGGGGAGGGGAGTGGCCGAGGGGGACTATGTCGTCATTGAGTGGAAGGGAAGGGACGCTCGAACGCGCCGGCTGGCGCCGACGGAGAAGGTGCTGGTCATTGCCGGTCATCCCGACAATGGCCCGGACCTTAACGAGAATTTGATCGGCCTTGAAGTGGGCGGAAGCCGCCGCTTTGTCACTTCCTATCCGCCCGATTATCCCCAGAAAAAATTTGCCGGCAAGACGATCGAGAATGAGATCAGAGTGGTTTCCATCAAGGAAAAAAAGCTTCCCGATTTGAACGACGAGTGGGCCAAAGACCTCGGCGAGTTTGATAACCTGGCTACACTTCGGGAAAGGATTCGAAAGGAATTGGAGAAATCCAAGACAAGGGCGGCTCGTCAGGCGATGGGGGAGGAGGCGGTGGAAGCGGTCCTGCGGGATGTGCGGCTCGACATTCCGGAAGGCCTCATCGAGCGAGAGTCAGCCGCCCTTGTGCGCGACTGGGTCGCGAATTCTACCAAGACCCTGACCGCTGAAGAACTCGAAAACGTGCGCCAAAGGGCCAGGCTCGAGGCAGAGAGAAGGATAAAGAGGGACCTTGTCCTGAGAAGGGTGGCCGAGGAAGAGGGGCTGGAAGTCAGGGAAGAAGAGGTCGATGAGGAAATCAGGGCCCTGGCCCGGAAGAGCAATGTTCCGCCCGCTCAGCTTGCTGACCGGGTCAACCAGGAGGGAAAAAGAGAAGAATTGAGGGCAAGCCTCCTTCTCCGCAAGGCCATTGACTTTTTGCTGGAAAACGCGGTATTATATTGATACTCCCCATGACCTTAATCCCCTTTGTCGTCGAACAGGATGGTCGAAGCGAGCGCGCTTATGACATTTACAGCCGCTTGCTCAAAGATAACATCATTTTCATCGGCTCCGAGATTACCGATGACCTGGCCAACCTGGTAATCGCTCAGCTCCTTTATTTGGAGGCGGAGAACCCGGAAAAGGACGTGTCTCTGTACATCAATTCGCCGGGAGGGAGTATCACGGCGGGGATAGCCATTTATGATACGATGCAGTTCATTAAATCAGACGTGGCCACCATCTGCGTCGGACAAGCGGCCAGCATGGCGGCTGTCCTCCTGGCTGCAGGGACGCCGGGAAAACGCTATTCTCTGCCCAATTCCCGCATCATCCTCCACCAGCCCTGGGGAGGCTACCAGGGCCAGGCTTCGGATATCGCCATTCAGGCCAAGGAAGTCCTGCGGATCAGGGAGAAATTGAACGACATTCTGGCCAGGCATACCCATCAATCGCCCCAGAAAATCCAGGCTGATATTGAGCGGGACTTCATCATGACGGCCAGCGAGGCGAAAGATTACGGTCTGATTGACCACATTATTGCTTCCCGGGACCAGAAGAAGTAAGCTTCTCCGGTCAGGGGTCGGAGCCAGATTTTTCTGATGACCATGGACGAGAACACGAAACAGAGAGTAGAGACCGGGGTGCGGTGCAATTTTTGTAGCCGAACCCAGAGCCAGGCGAAGAAGCTCATCGCCGGCCCTAAAGGTGTTTACATCTGCGACAGCTGCATCGAACTCGCCCATTCGATCATCCATACGGAGAAGCTTCGGGAGGATGAGGTCCGTCGCAAGCAGGCCGAGTACCTGACTCCCCAGCAGATCAAGAGTGCCCTCGACGCTTACATCATCGGCCAGGAGAAGGCCAAGAAGAAGATTTCGGTAGCCGTGTACAACCATTATAAGAGGATCAAACTCAAGCGCAATTTCTCCGATGTTGAGGTGGCGAAGAGCAATATCCTCCTCATCGGCCCGACGGGGACGGGGAAGACTCTCATGGCTCAGACCCTGGCCAGGATTCTGTCCGTGCCCTTCGCCATTGCCGATGCCACCACGCTCACCGAGGCTGGGTATGTAGGGGAAGATGTCGAGAATGTTGTGCTCAAGCTCTTCCAGGCGGCGCAGGGCAACATCGAGAAGACGCAGCGGGGTATCATCTACATCGATGAAATCGACAAGATCAGCCGCAAGAGTGACAGCCCCTCCATCACGCGCGATGTCTCTGGCGAAGGCGTCCAGCAGGCTCTTCTCAAAATCATCGAGGGGACGATCGCCAACATTCCGCCTCAGGGCGGCCGGAAACATCCCTACCAGGAGTTCATCCCCATCGACACGACGGACATCCTGTTCATCTGCGGCGGGGCCTTCGTCGGTTTGGACAAAATCATTGCCCAGCGCATTGGCAAGACGGTGGTCGGGTTCAAGGCGGAGGTGCGGGACAAGAAGACCAACGGCTCGAGCGAGCTTCTTGAGCAGCTCATCCCCCAGGACCTTATCCGGTATGGGCTCATTCCCGAGCTCGTCGGTCGGATTCCCGTCGTGGCTGTTTTTCACGAGCTTGACCTTTCGGACCTCGTCGCCATCCTGACCAAGCCGAAGAATGCCATTGTCAAGCAGTTTCAGAAACTTTTCGAGATGGAGGGGGTGGAGCTCGATTTTTCCCAGGACGCCCTCGAGGCCATCGCCCGCAAGTCCCTCGAAAAGAAGTTGGGTGCCCGCGGCTTGCGGACGATTATCGAGGATCTCATGCTCGACGTCATGTACGAGCTGCCATCTTCAAAGAGGGCGACGCGCATTGAGATCACCCGGGACATGGTCGAGGAGAACAATTTGGGTTTCGACCGACTAAAAAAGGCGGTGGGAGAATAAAATGACACACGACATGAACAATTCTTCGGAGGTGATTCGCAACATTCCGCTCATTCCCCTCCGTGACCTGGTCATTTTCCCCTCTACCCTCGTGCCGTTCATCATTGGACGGTCCTCGTCCATTCAGGCCTTGGATAAGGCCATGGAAAAAGACAAGATGATTTTTCTCGCTGCCCAGATGGATGCCTCCCTGGATAACCCGGCGCCCAAGGATATTTACTCCCTCGGCGTCACGGCCAAAATCATCCGCACCGTCAAGTCTGACGACAAGAACGTCAAGGTCATCGTCGAAGCCAAGAAGAGGGCCCGCATCATCGAGTACCTGAGCACCTATCCCTATTATCAAGTCCTGGCCAAGGTGCTTCGGGAGATCGAGGACCAGAGCCCGGAAATCCGGGAGCTTTTAAAAAGAGTCCTGGCGCTTTTCGAGGATTACCTCAAGCTTAACCAGAACACCAACATTGAATCCATCATTCCCGCCCTGCGGGACACAACTCCCGAGCGCATCAGCGACATCATCGCTTCCCATCTCTTCGTGCCGCTCGAGGAAAAGCAGAACCTCCTCGAGACCATCAACCCCCTCGAGAGAATCCGGCGGCTCAATTACCTGCTCGAAAACGAAATCCTGAAAGTCCATTCGAAACTCAGACGCGAAGGCTTCAAGAATGAGCGTCAGAAGATTTCTGGCAAGGAAAGCCGTCAGCCCGTATGGCCGGCTGCTCCGGGCATGCGCAAGGAGGATCAACCGAACGAAATCGAGGAGCTCAAGCAGAAGGTCAAGAAAGCCAACATGCCTCCCGATGCCGAGGAAAAGGCGCTGAAGGAGATCGAAAGGCTGGAAACCATGCCGCCCATGTCGGCCGAAGCGACAGTGTGCCGGAACTATCTGGACTGGCTCATTTCTCTTCCCTGGAACAAGAAAAGCCGCGAGAAAAGGGATTTGAAGGAAGCGGAGAGGATTCTCGACGAGGACCATTATGGCCTGGAGAAGGTCAAAGAAAGGATTATCGAGTACCTGTCCATCCGCCAGCTCGTCAAGAACCCCAAGGGTGTTATCCTGGGACTCATCGGTCCGCCGGGCGTCGGGAAGAGCTCGCTGGGCCGCTCCATCGCTCGCGCCACGGGACGGAAATTCGTCCGTCTTTCCTTGGGTGGTGTCCGCGATGAGGCGGAGATTCGGGGCCATCGCCGGACCTACATCGGCGCCTATCCCGGTCGAATCATCCAGATGATCAAGCGCGCTGGCACCAAGAACCCTGTCTTTCTCCTCGATGAAGTCGACAAGATGAGCATGGATTTTCGCGGCGACCCGGCCTCAGCCTTGATGGAAGTTCTCGACCCCGAGCAGAATAGCACCTTCCTTGACCATTATATCGACACAGACTTCGACCTCTCCCAGGTTATGTTTATCGTCACGGCGAACATGCTCGAGCCGATCCCCCGTCCTCTTGTCGACCGGATGGAGGTTATCCGCCTTCCCGGCTACACCGAGGACGAGAAGCTCCAGATCGCCAAGAAGTTCCTCATTCCCAAGCAGATGAAAGCCCACGGCCTGAGGCCATCGAACCTGAAAATAACCGACCAGGCCATCCAGAAGATTATCCGGGAGTATACCCGGGAAGCAGGGGTGCGAAACCTGGAAAGAGAAATCACCTCCATCTGCCGCAAGCTGGTCAAGAAGGTTGTCCAGAAAGGGAAGGAGCACAGCGAGCGGGTGACGCCGAAGAACCTCGAAACTTACCTGGGCATTCCCAAGTACCGCCGGTCGGAAATCGACAAGAAGGACGAGATCGGTGCTGCTATCGGCATGGCCTGGACTGAATTCGGCGGCGAACTCCTCACCTTCGAGGCGACCAAAGTCCACGGCAAGGGGAATTTTACTCTGACCGGCCAGCTCGGCGAAATCATGCAGGAATCGGCTCAAGCGGCGTTCAGCTACGTCCGCGGCAAGATCTACGAGCTCAACATCGCCAAAGATTTGCACAAGAATTTTGATATCCATATCCATGTCCCTGAGGGGGCAACGCCTAAGGAGGGACCTTCGGCCGGGATCACCATAGCTACATCGATCATCTCCTTGCTCACTGAAATTCCCGTCAACCGCAAGGTGGCGATGAGCGGCGAAATCACCCTCAAGGGAAAGGTCCTGCCCGTTGGCGGGATCAAAGAGAAGCTCCTGGCGGCGCACCGGGAGGGCATTCGCGAGGCCATCATTCCCCTCGACAACAAGCCCGATTTGAAGGACGTCCCGAAAGTGATCAAGCAGGACCTGCGCATCCATCTCGTCGAGACGATGGACGAGGTCCTCAAAATAGCCCTGACGAGCGAACTTCCCCAGAAACCTTCCAAGGAAAAGGAGAAAGCGGCGGCGGCGACTGAGCTTTCTCCTCAAGAAGCAGAAGGGGAAGGCTCCGCCGAACCTCCTTTCCCGCATTGATAAAAGAATCGGCTGGAGGTTGTCTTTTCGTTTCTGGATGAGCTGACGGACATCAGCCTGAATAAACTGAATAAAAATCAACCGAAAACGAGACCTCGCTCCGAAGAGGCGAGGCCGTTCCCATGACTCCCTCGTCATGGGGACGGAAAATAGAATAGAGGAGAAGGAGCAAGATGAAAGAGTACAGTTTGGTTGAGCTCGAAGAAAAAGAAAAAAAGGAACTCCAGAAGATTGCCGGCCAGGTGGGCGTCGAGGACGGCGAAATCGAGGATTCGAACAAGCACAACCTGATTTTCAAGATCCTCGAAGCCCAGGCAAAGAGAAACGGGTTGCTGTTTTCAGAAGGCGTCCTGGAGTGCCTGGAGGATGGGTTTGGCTTCCTCAGGGCGCCGGAGTTCAGCTACCTGCCGAGCCCCGATGACATCTATGTTTCTCCTTCCCAAATCAGAAAATTCCAGCTTCGGACAGGGGATACGATTTCGGGTGTTGTCCGGCCGCCCAAGAACGGGGAGAAGTACTTCGCCTTGATCAAAATTGAGGCCATCAACTTCACCCACCCGGACGTGCTCCAGGATATGCGCCGCAACGTCCATTTTGAGCACCTGACGCCGCTTTACCCCTTCGAAAAGATCAACCTGGAGGATGGCAACCCGAAGAACATGAACGCCCGAGTCATGGACCTCTTGACGCCCATCGGCAAAGGCCAGAGAGGCTTGATAGTCTCGCCGCCCCGCGCCGGCAAGACGACTTTGCTCAAGACGATTGCCAAGTCTATCGAGCGGAACCATCCTGAGATTTTTCTCATCGTCCTCCTGGTGGCTGAGAGGCCAGAGGAGGTCACGGATTTCCAGCGGAGCGTCAACGGCGAGGTCGTCGCCTCAACCTTCGACGAGCCACCGGCGCGAAACGCTCAAGTGGCTAACATCGTTCTCGAGAAGGCCAAGCGCCTGGTCGAAATCAAAAGAGATGTGGCCATCCTCCTCGACAGCATTACCCGGCTGGCCCGGGCGCACAATGCCATCATTCCCCCCTCGGGAAAGGTGCTTTCCGGGGGCATCGATGCCAACGCCCTCAACAAGCCCAAAAAATTCTTCGGCTCGGCCAGGAAAATCGAAGAGGGCGGCAGTTTGACCATTGTGGCTACAGCTCTTGTCGACACAGGGAGCCGGATGGACGACGTCATCTTCGAGGAGTTCAAGGGCACGGGCAACATGGAGATTAACCTCGACCGCCGGCTGGTCGACAAGCGCCTCTTTCCGGCTATCGATATCAACCGGTCGGGCACGCGCAAGGAAGAGCTCCTTCTCGGCGAGACTGACCTCAACCGTATCTGGATTCTAAGAAAAGTGTTGAGTCAGCTGTCTGAAGTTGAGGCCATGGAGCTTCTCATCGAGAAACTGGGAAAGACCAAAACGAACGCCGACTTCCTGAACGCTATGAGCAAAGGGCTTTAAGGCACAGCTTTTCGAGTCGCTGACGAGGCTTTCCCATCGTCGTTCGGGCCGGGCCCATCGCTTGTTTCACCTTTTTTTTGCTGGTAATATAACATCCGTGGACGCCCAGAAAATCATGGAGAAGATCGGGCAAACGCAGGCCCCGTTGGCCCGACAACTCCTCATGACCGGCCTCATCACGCGTCTCCTCGAGGACAGGGGAAAAAGGAGACCAGTGCTCATTGGAGGGGTGGCCCTTGCCTATTATACGCGGGGCGTCTATTTTACGGCTGATATTGACTTAGCCTACGATGATACAGAGGCAATGGATACGGTCCTTCTCGAGTTAGGCTTCTCTAAGAAAGGTCGATACTGGATCCACGAGGGATTGGATATGGCCGTAGAAGTTCCAGCTTCCTATCTTTCGGGTGAGAGTTCGCCCCAAGAAACGGTGGAGCTTGAAGAAGGGCTGAGCTGTGCAGTGGTGGGCCTTGAGGACCTGATTATTGACCGCCTGAATGCCTGCAAGCACTGGAAATCTGAGGTGGATTGCGAAATGACGGAGCTTTTGGTCCGACGCTACGGCGACGAGCTCGACTGGACATACCTCGAAAAGAAAGCCGTTCTTCCTGAAAATGATACGATAGAGGAGCTAAGAGCGCTCAAAGAGATCTATATAAAGCAACCATGAAACGACCAGGAAGAATTCTGCCTGAAAAGTCGGTTGTCGAAATCCTGCTTCTTCGGGATCGCCTCGGGTTTCCAAGGTACAGGAAGATGATCAAGAGAGACCCCGAAAAGAGGCAGGTTCTTTTGGACCTTGCCCTTAACAAGATAAAGAAGGCTGAAAAAGACAATTTTATCTGCCTTGGGTTCAAGAAGCGGCTCGTCCGATTCTAGGATGATGCCCGACTAAGAAAAACGAGGCCAGGCCTTAAAAGATTAAACAACAGAGCCGAGATCTCGAGGGAACCGCGTTATCCCCTCTCCTGAGCGCGGGGAAGGGGAGTGGTGATAAGGAGCTTAAGGCCAAAGCCAACCGCTTCTACTATTTGTGAATATCTCTTATTTATAAGCTGCTAAGACTTAACCCTTATAGAAAATCCTTTCTGCGCAAGCTGAACATAGCATCCCGAACGCGAAATTTTTTTGATCTTAACCTGAAAAGGATAACTTTCATTGGAGCCGTTTAAACCAGGGCAAATTAATAATTTGCTAAAGCACGGCGGGGGAAAAATCAAACGGTTAAGAAAGCGTTTTTTAGAGAATTTAAAAAAAGAAAAGGGAAAAGCGTGGCCGGTGCGTCGCATAAGGAATATTATGTCAACTAATTAATTTTATAGGACAATTATTCCCCTTTTTATTTTCCTTTGAGCTGAGCGATGATTTCTTCAAGGACCCTGATAATCTCCTCTTTTGTTACGTTTTGCTTCTTGAATTCGAGGCGAAGGTGAAAATGGTCGGTTCTTTTGGGGGTATAATGAAAAACAAAAGGCTTCGTTTTCTTTATTTTGCCCTTTAATTTTTTAGTTAGCTCTCGTGTGTCTTCGCGGCGAAGGCCCTTTTCGCCGATCTCATGGATGAGGCTCTCCATGCCGTCCTCATTATCGAGCTTGGCGATTTCGATGAGCATGCTCCGGCTGGTGATTTCATATTGTTTGCAGAGGTCGCGGAGCCTTTTTGGAATGCGGGCTACATTGATGATTTCAGTAATCGTCGAGCGAGCCTTGCCAATTTTCTCGGCTAACTGGCTGTGGTTGTAGCCATAGATATCGACCAGGGCGCTCAGGCCATCTGCTTCCTCGAAAACGTCGAGGTCCTTGCGCTGAAGATTCTCGATAAGGGCTAGCTCGAGAGCTTCATTATCACGGACATTCATTTCGATGCACGGGATTTGAGTAAGGCCGAGGTTCTTGGAAGCGACATAGCGGCGTTCGCCGGCAATAATCTCGTAGCGATTGTTCTTGGGGCGGACAAGGATGGGCTCAAGGATACCCTTAGCTTGGATAGAAGCCATGAGTTCATCCAGGTTTCCGAGCTCACTTCTGGCTTGCTGTGGGTTAGGGTCGATCTTGTCGAGGGGAATCATCCGGATTCGGGGGCCCGCGGAGCGAGACGAGATGAGCTCAACAAAATGGCCATCATGGCGCATGGCAATGGACTCAGGAAGGCCTGACCTTCTAATTTTTGGCACGCTCGATAATCTCCTCAGCGATTTTTCTGTATTGGAAAGCTCCGACAGAGGACGGAGCATAAGTAAAAATGGATTCTTTATAGGCTGGGCTTTCCTCGAGCTTGACGCTCTTTGAAACATAGGTCTTAAAAACGAGGTCGCCAAAGACTTTTCGAATGCGCCTGACAACGTCCTTGGAGATGTTCGTCCTTTTGTCATGGAGGGTGATGAGGATGCCGAGAATACGGAGCTCGGGGTTAGCGACTCGCTTTACCTTGTCGATAGTCTCGAGAAGGTCATCCGTGCCTTCGAGGCAAAGATAGGAAGATTGGATGGGAATGAGGATATGGGTGGCGGCGACGAGGGAATTGAGCGTAATCAAGCCCAGCGTTGGCGGCGTGTCGATGATGATGTGGTCATACTTGTGGCGAACGGGCTCGAGCACATCCTTGAGTCGAAAGTGACCGTCTATTTCTCCAAGAAGCGAGGGCTCGAGTTTAGCCATGGATATCTTGGAAATGGCGATGTCGAGGCCGGGGATGGTGGAGCGGGTGATGATTTTTTCGATGGATTCTTCCTGGTGCATGAGGACATCGAAGAGGGATTTATGATAGCGGCTCGGTTCATTGACAACAGAAACGGTGCTGTGGGCCTGGGGGTCAGTATCAACAAGGAGGATTTTTTGGCCCATCAGGGCGAGGGCGGCGGAAATGTTGAGAGCGGTTGTCGTCTTGCCCACGCCGCCTTTTTGGTTAGTGATGGCGATAATCAAGCGTCGTCTCCGGTCGTAGCCGCGATTTTAAGCCATAGCATAATAGAAGAAAAAGAAAAAAGCAATCTTCAATAAAAAACATGCCGGACGACGGTGAATCCGGAAGGAGACCCTCTCCCCTACTGAAGACGAGGAGGCTGAAGGATGGCGATAATGGCGCGGAGGGGCTGATGATGGGGTTTATGTCGGCATGCCGACATTATCTTAACTTATTGAAAATAAAAAAGATAATGAGTATCGAGGTCGTTACTCACTCTTTCTTCTGGATAAAGAGTAAGGAAAAAAGGAAAAATAAAAAAGAGACGAGAGTTGAAGAGGAGTTGAGTTTGTGACAGACAATGGAAAAAAGTATAATCAGTAAAATCAAAAAAAGAGAGAGCGGCATGGAGAAAGAAGGAAGGGGATTTATTGAAAAGATGAGCCTCCTCGATGCCGTTTTTTTGGTCATGGGGAGCGTCATCGGCTCGGGCATCTTCATGACCACCGGCTTCATTGCTGAGTTTGTTCCTTCGCCATGGATGATTCTCATGGTCTGGCTTATCGGCGGGTTCATCACTGTCTGTGGAGCTCTAACTTTTGCTGAGCTGGGGGGAATGTTCCCCCGGGCTGGCGGGCAGTTCATCTACCTCAAAGAAGCTTATGGAGACTGGGCGGGTTTTCTTTTCGGATGGGCGTTCTTCTGGGTCAT
>CAYUKK010000059.1:0-8222 GCA_964445305.1 uncultured Eubacteriales bacterium | reverse complement strand
GGGCAACGTCGGTTCGTCCTTATGCTCCTCATTGGTGGCTTAGGAGTTCAGGCCTGGCTCTGGGTTGTGCCCTCCTTATTTCCGGCCCCACCAGAGCTTCGGGCTGTGGGCTGGATTATTCCAGGACTCTTGGCCAACAATTTGGAGAGGCAAAAATTTTTTCCGACGCTCGCTTCTTTGACTACAGTTGTCGTTATCACCCACTTCCTGGCTCTTTTCGTCGGAATGATTGGATAGGGAGGAGAGTTGTTTCGGCACAGGCTGGTTAGCGCCTTAAAAAGCCAGGGGGAAAAGAAAACCGTTCTTATCTATAGCCTGGCCTGCCTGAGCGTTTTCTTTTTTGTGCTCCTCAGGCTTTTCGGCGAGCGCCCGCCCAGGGTCCGGCAGGAGATGGTCGAGGCGGCGAAACTCATGAAGGCGGCGACCGAGGAGATAGTTCGTTGCCGGGAGAGTCGGGGTATCCCTGTAGATTGGGAGACTGACCCTAACGGAACCGGCCTTATCGGCGTTGACTATTCTCCGTTAACGACTTCTCTTGGCAACCTGGAGGCAAAAAGGACAACAACCAACCCCAACTTTGCAGGCCTTCTCGTCAGGTTGTTTTGGGAGGCAGGCGCGAAGAAGGGGGATGCGGTGGCCATCGGCGCTTCGAGTTCCTTCCCGGCGCTTATCCTGGCTTCGCTCTGCGCCGCCCAGGTCATGGGGCTTGAAGCCCTCCTCATCTCTTCCTTGGGCGCTTCCCAGTGGGGAGCGAATAATCCGGATTTCAACTGGCTGGATATTCAGGATTGCCTTAACGCCTCAGGCTGGCTGAGAATCGAGCCGCTGGCCTTTAGCCTGGGCGGGGAAGGGGACAGGGCTCAGGACATGACCCCAGAAGGAAAGGATTTTCTCGTCGAAGAGGCGAAGCGAAGAGGCATCCGCCTTCTCCAGGAATCGACCCTTTCCCGTATTGTCGGGGAACGAATCCGTCTCTATCAAGAAGCGTCCCAGGAGAAAGGCAAATCCATTAAAGTTTTCGTCAACATCGGCGGGAGCTACGCCAACCTGGGTACGGATTCAAGAATTCTCGACCTTAAACCCGGCCGAGCTGAATTCCGAGATATTCCTCCATCCGAAAAGCGCGGCGTTCTTTTTGAGATGGCAGCGTGCGGCGTTCCCGTAATCCACTTGCTTTACATCAAAGGCCTTGCGGAGCGCTATGGCCTTCCCTGGGATCCAAAGCCTCTCCCCGAGCCGGGCGAGGGAAAGATATACACAGCCGGTCAATTGAACCGCGCCTGGTTTTTCTCTTTGGGGATAATTTATCTTGTACTAACCGGCTTCCATTTCTTCATCTATAGAAGATGGTGATGGAAGCTATGCACGCGTAGGATTCGAGCTTATCCCGGTCCTGGCAGATTTGTCTCTCCAGGATGAGGGTTCCAAGGGGATAATCGTCCCATCGATAAAAGTTTAAGTCGTTTCTCGAGCCTGTGATAGACGCCAGTTCTGGCACGGGATTCTTAACCTTTTCCAGGCCCAAATGTTCGAGGACACGGTTGATGGGGTGGACGTCCTTGATGTGGAAGTACTGCTGGGCAGAGTCAAGGGTCAGGGAAAGCTTCGGGCCTAAATCCCCGAAGTAATAGCGGATATAACGCTGGCCCCCCTGAACGCCTTCATGCTTGGTAAAGCTCACCTGGATGGGCTTCTCGGGGAAAAAAGTCCGCTTGAAGTCTTCTTTGATAACTTCCCAGGTTATCTTTTCCGCCTTGGATCGCTCCACATAGAAAAAGGCACCCAAAAGAAGGATAAGGAGGATGGCTGAACGGAAGGCGTTTTCCCACTCTCTCTTGGCGAAAACCCGAATGACCCAAATGGCTGCCAGGCCAATGAGGATGAGGATAATTATTTTCAACGTGCTGGCCTCCATCCTGGCCTCCTTTGTCAATCGCAATCATTTTAGCAGAAATGAATTTTTCTTTTAAGCAAATCCTTTCTCGCGAAAGCTCTTCCCGAGACAAACATCACTCTCATTCTTCTTCCAGCAACTGACGGAGTTTCAGGCAATTGTGGACAGCGAAAGCCTGATAGTCGTTGTTGAAATAAACATATTTTTCTTGGGCCTGGGCTGCCTTAATGGTTCCTGCCCATTCAAGGAGCTCACCATCGCTATAATTGTACCTATAGCCTCCAGTCAAGCCGTGAAAACGGAAGTAGGCCACCCGGGAGGTGACTACAGCTTTGTCCGGGACCCGGGCTGATGAGACAGTGCAGAAAGCCACTCCTGCATGGCGAAGGGCCGCGTAGACTTTCTCGTCATACCAGGAGGGATGGCGAAATTCGATGACATTCCGGTAGGCCGGCTCGAGTGTTGCCAGGAAGTCTTCGAGGAGGGATAAGTCGAGGGTGATCGAAGGGGGAAGCTGGAAAAGGATGCAGCCCAGCTTTTTCTCCAGGGAATTGGCCAGGATATAAAAATAGCGGACATCGCTGCGGACATTGAGGAGCTTTTTCCGGTGCGTAATCTGGCGATTCGCCTTAAGGGTAAAGGTAAAATGAGAGGGCGTTCTCTCCAACCATCCCTTGAGGGTCTCTGGCTTGGGGAAGCGATAGAAAGTCATGTTGATTTCGACAGTCGAAAAATGGTCAGCATAGAAACTGAGCCAATCCTTAGGCGGGAGGTCCTCCGGATAGAATTTCCCCCTCCAACCTGGATAGCTCCATCCTGATGTGCCGAGTTGCCATTTTTCGGAAGAAAACACTTTTTCTTGATTCCTCGGTCAGAAATATAAGAGCGGCGGCTCCTCCTGTCAACTCGAAATCAGCGCCCAGCACCACTTCAGCCTTGCTTTTTTGGCTTCTCTTCCTTAAGATGGGGCTCCTCCCATTCCCAAACCGGTCTCATGGCTGAGAAAAAGAGCCAGGTCTTCGGCCTTATCGGCACCATCTCTCGAGATTCTATCTACTTTCCTTCTGGTCGGTTTTTTTCCGGCCTGGGCGGGATTCTCTACCAGGCCGCTGCCCTCTGCGGCTTGGGGAAAAAAGTCTATCTTTTCTCCAATATCGGTGAGGAAGTCTTGCCCCACTTCAAGAATTGTATCCGCGGTTGGACTGGTTGTGAGATTGAAGGCGTTTACGTTGTCCCCGGCCAGGGCCATCGAGTCCGCCTGCGCTATCCGAAAAGGGGGGAAAGGGTCGAGGTTCTGGAATCCTCTGTTCCGCCCTTTGACCCAAAAAGATTGATCGACCAAGCTGGCCGCTTGGATTTTCTTATCGGGGTGGTCAATTCGGGTCGAGATTTCACTCTCTCTGGCTGGCGCCAAATCGTTCGTTCCGTAAGAGTGCCCATCTGGCTGGACATCCATTCCCTGCCTCTCTCTTTTGTTCTCAACCAGCCGAGGCACTACCAGCCGCTTGTCCGGTGGAAGGACTGGGTGGCGGGGATAAGCTATCTCCAGGCGAACGAGAGGGAAGTGGCTTGCATGCTTGGCGAGCCGAAAGCCTTGCCTTCGCTGGCGAGAATCAAACGGCTTGGCCGGGAAGCTCTTGCCCTCGGCCTCAAAACAGTTTTTATCACACTTGGAAAAAAAGGGGTTCTGGTCATGGCGCCAGGCGAGTGCCAGGTTCTTCCCCCGCCGATCGTACGAAAAGTTGTTGATACGACTGGCTGCGGCGATGTTTTTTGTGCTGGAACTGTTGTCGGGCTTGCCTCCGGAGCTGACCCGGTGGAGGCCGCCCGGCTCGGGATTCGCCTAGCTGCAGGAGCCGCCCGTGTCGCTGGCGTCGAAAAGACCTATGCGTTTATCAGGAATTGGCCAATAAAGACCCGACAATCTTTCTAATCGAGGCCATCCCATTCAATCTTGACCCGCTTCAGCGCATACCCCACCTCTCGGATGTAATCACCATAACAGGTGATCCAATGGAACCCGGGCATCCTTCGGGCGAGGAGTTGACTCGCCTTGGAAAAGCTGACCTCGATTTGGGAGCGGCAGATGGGAAGAAAGGGAGCCTCCTCGACCTTCCCGCTCAGGCCAACCCACCGCTTGCTGGCGAAATCGGGAATGACATTGGTTAGGACTTGGCCGAGGCGCATCTCCACCTTGGGCGCCGCCCCGTAATCGGATTCGAAGTGGGTCAGGATTCGGGCCGGCTCCAAGGTTTCACCGTCCATTTTTCGCGGCGCTGTGCAGTGGGCCAGGGTGATGATTCCCTCGTGCGGATAGGTGGGGTCGTTGAGGAAGATGGGTCGGCCGGAGATGTTGGCCAAGAGCACGCCCGCCGGGATGGCGACAAAGTCTGATTCGCAAAAAGCAAGATAACCGGCGTCGTTGAGGAGGCTCAGCGTCAGGCAAGCCGTGGTCTCGGCGATGGGCATGATCGTGCCCATGCAGCCGTATATGGTCACGGCGCGGCAGCCGGCATGCTTCATCAGCCCGAGGATGACATCTTGGAGGAGGAAAGCATTGCGGACAAAATCCATTTCCGTCTCCAGCGTTGTCCCGGGGATCTTCAGATATTCTCTGGCCCTTTGGTCAGCCCTCTTTGTCGTGGCGGCGTCAGCTCGGGCTTCCTGAATGAGCCGTCCCAATTCGTCATAGGAAACTGTCTGAATATCGAATTTCCATTTTTCCTCGACCAGCTTGGGCACCACGCCGGGCGGCTGGGACCAGGCGTCGGGGCCGCCGATGGCGATGATCTTCGTGCCCAGCGTGTTGCGAAGACCGGCGAGAGCCCTCAGACGCCACAAGAGCTCTTCCTGGCTGTCGATGACGATGTCCGCGTCATCCACTCTTTCCAGGGCCAAGCGATCCGTGTGCTGGCGGAGGTAGCGGGGGCTGATGATTTCATACCACAAATAGACGGGACCCGATTTGTGGCGGCAGAAAAAGACCATGGGCTGGCCTGTTTCTTCTAACTTATGGAAGATGTCCATCCAGCCGCCAGCCGCGTAGACAAGGATGACATCGGAGATGGCAAGATCACTGGCCACGTTAGGCAGCTGGTCAGCCGCGCGAAGGCGCGAGACAGGGAGAATTTTTAATGGAAAGTCAGCTTTCCGGCCGAGAGCGGCGAGCTCCCTGTGGATTCGAGCCACCTCTTCCTCAGCGTCCCTCTCCGTCTGAATCCCTCCCCACGCCCGCCAGCTCGTTTGATGGACGCGGCTGGGTGCGCTGTAGACGAGCAAAGGCTTGACCCGGATGGGAAGCCGAAGGTCTGCCACCGGTTCCTCAACCCCGCGGGGAGAGAATGACGTCCAAGAAATATCCTTCCAAGCTAATGTTCCCAAAGTCGTCAACCCCATTCCCTTGAGAAAGCTTCGTCGCGTTACCGTGCTTTGGCCTCGCCAGGAAGCGCTCCCTTTCGGGAAGCAGCAGAAACGCTCGGGGAAATTCCATACCTCTCCTTTTTTGCTCATCGTCCTCCTCCTTTCTCTTCTTACAATTAAGATGCGCAAAAATCAATTGAAAACCGGGGGGCCGAGACACTCCGCCACGGCTACGGCAGCTTTACTTCAACAAGATTTATGGTAGAATAGAAGGCGACGCTGATGGCTAATCGCATCACCAGCCATTCCTTTTCCGACTTCCTCAAGCCCTCCCAGGTTATCTTCGAGCTCAAGGCCAAAGGAAAAGTCCAGGCCATTGAAGAGCTCCTTGACGTCCTGGCCAAAGAGAAGCTCATCAAGAACAAGAAGCTCATCCTGACCAGGGTGATCGACCGGGAAAGGCTGGAGTCGACAGCCATCGGGGAGCACATCGCTTTGCCCCATGCTCGCGTCGACACGGAAAGCGACATCGCTGTGGCGGTTGGCCGTTCGGAGAAAGGAATCGACTTCGACGCCATCGACAAGAAAAAGGTCCATCTCATCATCCTCGTCGTTTGGAACCCGGCCATCCCCGGCCTTTTCAACCACCTTTTTGCCGGGTTAGCCCGCTTCTTGCGGCGAGCAGACTTCCGGAAGAGAATCTTCGAAGCGACAAGCCGGGCGGAGCTTCTTTCTATCCTCTCTGAGATTCAGCTCCAGCTTCCCCAGGAAGAGAGAATCATCAGCCGGGCAAGCCTCCTTTACAAGCTCCAGGAGATTGAAATCCGGAAGCGAAGAGCGAGCAAGAGCCAGATCAAGGAGCTCCAGAGACAGGCTAACTTGATTCGCGAAGAGCTCGACGACGCGCTCCTCATGCGGTTCGACAAGCTCATGCAAAGATACGGTTTTGCCGTGGCTGAAGTGCAGGACGGGGTGTGTCAGGGATGCAACATCAACGTCGCCACTCAGATGAGCTCAGCCATTGAAGGGAGCAACGATATCTACGTTTGCGAAAATTGCGGCAAGTTCCTCATCTCCGCGCGGAAAAAGAAGAAATAGGCTGGCTCCGGCCGCGGCTTTCCCGTTCTGAAAGAACAAGAAGGTAGTAGGCATTGTGGGGGAGCCAGGGCTCGTTCGTCGGCCAGCTTTTGCCTTCCAAATCCAGGTAGGGGCGGTCGACATCGGCCCTCTGACGGGTAATCCCGTTAGGGATGGCGCCCGGAACGCGGCCATTCTTGCCATTGGCTATCTGGTCATAGCGGTGGTGATACATCTTGAGATGGACGCTCCCGGCACCCTCCATCATGCAGATTCCGAAGGGGTTGACGCCAAGCAGCCAGTCGAGACAGCCAGCCACCCACCGCTTCAGGCGTGGCGCCTGCCGGGGAAGGACTTTGCCCATGAGCAACCCGGCCCATGCCTGGGACAGATACATAGAGTTCTGGCCAACATACCAGCCGCCCGGAAGGTAAGGATAGAACACTTCCTCCGCACTCCATCTCGGGATGAAGAAAGGCTGGGCCATCTTTGAAGACCAGTTCTCGATGGAGCGAAGAAGGGCGGCGCGAATGGAAGAAGAAACGGCACTTTCGGGGAAGGCGAGGACGAATCGGGCCAGAGCCGCGCTTGGAAGGCCATAATCGACGATGGCCAGAGGCCAGAGAGGCCAACCGCCACCCCTTTCCTGCTGGGAGAGAAGAAAGATGGCCTCCCTTTGTCCCTCCTCAAAGAAACTGAGATCACCCGTGCTCAGCGAGAGCTCCGTGGCGGCGAGCAAACGCTTGGCTCTCGCGACGGGAGAAAATCCGGGGTCATGAGCGGAGACGACTTGCCAGAGGTTAAGGGCGAGCCGCTTCCAGTCGTCGTCGCCGGTCATGCGGTAGACAGAGGCCCAGGCGGCTACGGTCATCTCATTTTCGTTCCATTCGAGAATGTCGACCTTCCGGTCATCATCGTTTCCCACCGCGTTATCCGTTTCAGCTTCGGGCGGACCCCAGAAACCGAACCCACTGAAAACGCGGCCGATGATTTTCCCGGTTTTTTCATCTCGGCACTTGACGAGCCATCGGGCTCCCCACAGGGCTTCTTCTTGGGGAGATGGAAAATCCTTGTCCCAGCGAGCTGTATGGAGGGCCTGGCTCTGGGCTAATTGAGAGAGCGCGTAGACGGCCAGGGGCGTGTAGCCGTTGTACTTGTTGTAGTCACCAGCATCATGCCAGCCGCCGCTCAAATCGCGGTGGGAGCCATCGGCCAGGACGGCGTCGTCAAGATGACAGGCGGCGTGCCAGCCAGGAACCTCGACGCCACACCGCTGGGCGTAGAAGAAATAGGCCGCCAGAGGAGCCGTGTGCTCGAAGAGCCTGTTGGCCGAGACAATGAAGGCCGGACTTTCGATGACCCTGCCCTCCCAGAGGACACGAACTCGGTACTCGCCTGGAATGGAGATGGGAAGATGGGTCGCCCTGTACCAGAGGCCCCAAAGGTCGATTTTCAGTGGCCTCTCCCATTTTCCTCGGTAAACCGTGTTATTGTTCTTTATTATTTCATAATCGAGGATGAGCGCTGGGTCAAAATTGGTCTGAAGCAGAATTCGCTTGGGGCAGCTCAGGTCGTAACCCGCCTGGTTGACAAGGAGCTTGATTTCAGAATCCCGGGCATCCATCGGGTAAAGGGAGGGGAGAGGAGAAAGGACGGGGCAAAGAAGAAGGGTAGCGATAAAAGAAGCTTTACGGCCCATTTTTCAGCCATAGAAAATCATAGATGGCATCTGCCAACGCTGTCAACGTCCGGAGACGCGGGGGAGGTGGACCAGCGATGCGCTTGGCATCCTGGCTAGACTGGCTTTTGGCCGCTCCACGAGGTGCCTATCGTTTTGTTTTTTTAGCTCTTTATTTCACCACTTCCTTGGCAAGGTTAACAGGGCTCATGA
>CAYUKK010000058.1:0-12026 GCA_964445305.1 uncultured Eubacteriales bacterium | reverse complement strand
ATCGTTTAATGTGCGGTCGATTTCGAGGGCCTCTTTCAGGTGTCGCAGGGCCCGATCATAATCGCCCAGCTCCCTGTAAACAATTCCCAGATTATTCAAACAGGCGGACTCATCCTTTCCACCCCTATCGATTTCTCGTGCGATCAAAAGTGCCTCATTCAATAAACCTAACGCTGTCGAGTATTTGTTAGATTTCCAATAAAAAAGCCCGATATTGTTCAAACATCGCGCCTCTTCAAGACGGTGCTTTATCTTCTTCGCTATCTCAAGGGCTGTGCTGTTCAACTGGAAAAACTGCTCATGCTCTTCGGGGAAATTGAGACTGAGCTGACGAAGGCATTTCAATTCATGCTCGAGGCTGTGGATCTTCCTGGCTAGGTCGATGGCTTGCTTGAAACTCTGGACGGATTCCTCATGACGATTCTCATCCCGAAGCGTTTTCGCGCGCGAGTAGAGGTCATAAATCTTTATGGCGGCAGCACACTCCTCCTGTTTATCTATTAGCCTAAGTTCTTTGGCGAGAAGAAGGGCCTTCCGATAGAAATGAACAGATTCCCCGACCTCCCCCAAATTCCAAGAGAGGACGCCGATATTCATAAGACAAAATATCTGTCCAGCTCGGTTATTTTCCTCTTTGGCCAGGCCGAGCGCCTCCTCGAACGCGATTTTCGCCTCGGCAAATCTTCCAGCCGACCGAAGAGCACTCGCGTTGGCCATCTTTTTTTGTCTCTCTATTCCTTTCCAGGAATCAAAGAACCCCGGGAAGGCGGGATAATTAGAGAGCAATCCCCCCATCAAAATTATAAAAAAAAACAGTCAGCAAAACGCCGAACCCAAAATTCCTTTTTTCTCATCCGAAGCGCTGGGGCAATATAATATGAATCCCTCATGCTGTCAATAACCTAAAAATTTTCACCCTGTCTCTGCCACTGAAATCTATCCAACTCTTCGTCGTCATACGTCCCTTCCCCTAACTCAAAAATATTATGCCGTCCACCAGAAATGCCTCCATATGAGGAAAGCGGCTTGAAAAAACCCATTTCAATCCTTGGGTCAAACGAATCCCTGATTATCAATAAGACGAAAGTACCCACTGTTATTTTCTCAGCTACCAGTTTATTCCTTTTTATTCCTTTTTGAGACCGGTTTCCGCTTTCTCATTTATAAATCTAAGGCAAATACACCAAGAAACCGCACATCAACTCGAGCTTTCGAGAGCATAAGGGGGGAACTAAACGAAAATCGCAATCATGCTATAATAGCCGCACAAGGAGGTCGAAATGGAAAGAAAACCTAATTGGCGACTGACAATCGTTGGCTTGATGGCGGTCATTCTAGCTCTGAGCCTTTCTTCCATTCCCGTCTTCTCCCAGGAGCAGGAAATCCGCCCTGTCACTTTGGGCCAGCCAATGCCCGATTTCACCCTGCCCGTTTTTCAAGGCGGGGAGCTTACGCTCTCCAGTTTGAAGGGGAAAAAGGTACTCATCATTTTTCCCAGGGGATACGCGGCCGAGGGAAGATGGTGCACGATTTGCCATTATAAATACGCCGAGCTCGCCGAATTGGAAAACCGTGAGCAATTGAGAAAAAAGAACAACCTCGAGATCCTCTACGTCTTCCCCTATCCCAAGGAAACTGTCCGTCAATGGCTGGAAGTTCTCCCTGACCAGCTGGACAAAATCAAGAGCTGGAAATATCCCCCGGATCCCGACAAGTTAGATGAAAAAGAAAAGGCAAGGGTGGAAAGGTCGAAAAAGGGATTTCCAAAAGATTTGAGCCTGGAAAAAGGCCAGACGCTTGCGCCCTTCCCTATCCTCATCGACGAACAGCGGAAAGTCACGAAAGGTTTAGGCGTTTTCACAACCGAATGGGGCGGCAGCAAGGTCGACCAACTCATCCCGAGCATTTTCCTCCTGGACAGGAACGGCATTCTCCAATTTAAGTACATAGGCCAGAATACATGGGACAGACCCAGTTATGAGTATCTGATCAGAATTCTGGATTTGATCGTCGAATGAAAACGCCGGCGGCTATTCCGGGGAAGTCAGACTTTTCAAGGTAAAATCTTTATAATTTTCGATGATATGTTCAATGAGCTCTTCTTTGCTTATTTTCATGACCTGGGCCGGAGATAACCCCTCAAAAAAGGGTTTTTCCTCTTCCTGAAGAGGACTTTTCGGTGTCTTTCTTCCCCTTATTTGCAAGCGCAACCTTAGCTCAATAGAATTCTTCGGCAATGAAATGACGTAATGGAAATGGTCTATGCGGGTCTTTGGAAAATTGCACCGCACCCATGTTGCTTTTCCCTTGGCCGTCCCGAACCGCGCCTTGACTCCATAGCTTTTCATTTCCTCAGCTAAGGCCTCGAACGCCGGCTCAGCGATAAATTCACAGAATTGCCGAAAATTCTCCTCTGTCTCCACCTTGCATCTTTTCAGGATGTCCATGTTTTCAAAACACGCCCTTAAGCTTTCTCTCCAATCTTTCTTGGGCATAGCCTATCCCTTTTTCTCCATTTCCTTTTTTGATATTAACACAATTTTTCTCATTTTCAAACACATGCTTTGCCTCCATCTTCAACGCTAACTATAATTTAGCAATCGCCACTCACAGGAGCGTGGAAATCCCTGTGAAAAATTTGTGGTTTTCTTATCTATCTTCTTGAATTCAAATAGGATGTGGCTACTTGCACATCTATTAGGCACAGGAGTTTTTAGAACCCGAAAGGGAAAAAATGCTTATGAAATCACGGTGCCGGCCGGGGTTAACCTGAGGCAAGAAGATAGGATATCTTCCGCCAGACTGCTTCAAGCTCAATATCTTCGATGTCATCCGCGCTAAGGATTTTCGTTTGCCCAAATGGCCGCCACGCATTCTCCCGGTCTCTCCGGAAAAGGGCCAGCACTCTTGCGCCGCAGGCGGCCGCCAGGTGAGTTACGCCAGAATCGTTTCCGACGTAGAGGGCAGCCCCTCTCAAGAGCCCGCACAGTTCAGAAAGCGAGGGACATCGGACCCAGCTCCACGCCTCAGGAAGGGCCGTTTTCTCCAGAATCGGCTGCATCCTCGCCTCTGCCTCGCCGGTTACTAATACGCCTCCCAGCCCCGTTCTCGCCAGACGCTCCAGGATGGCCAAGAACCGGGGAAGAGGCCAGCACTTTTCTTCGCTGCCGCTCCCGGGATGAACGACGATATACTTCCCTATTCCTTTCTTTCCCTCTATCGCTATAAAGTTCGGGCCTTCCCTCGCCCCGCCTGAATCGAAGCTCAAAGTGGCGCATTCCTCAAAAGAAATATCCTTCCGGTCCAACGCCTCGGCTGTCTTCCGAAAAAAGAAGACGCTCATTTGCTCTTGGATTCGGTCGTGATAATAGATAAGATGAAGCTTTCCCGAATAAACACCCTCCAGGTTCCTCTCCAGATCTCCTTTCTTCTTCCCTGAAAACCAGCCCACAACAAGGCCAAACGCGTGGAACCAGTCTGGCCGTGCAGCCGCTTCGTCGGCTCGCGCGGCAAAAAGTGGTAACAACTGCGGCGAGTCGCCATCCACGAGGGCATCGACGAGACGCGTTTTTGCCATAAGCTCGCCGTATCCTCTTTGGCAGACCAGAGTAATCCGTGCATCGGCATAGGTCTTCCGGATAAGCTGGATCGAGGGGAGCGCTACGCAAAGATCCCCCAGGCCGCCCCATCGAAAAAGGAGGATTTTCTCCATTCCTTCCTCTCTTAAAAAAGTGCCGGCTGTTTTTAGCAGAAAAGGGAAAAATGATTTAGTAGGTGGGCAGAAGTTTTCTCCAGCCGGCCAAAGAAAACTTGATTTTATTATACCCGAACTGCCTTCGGAGTCAAGGCCTTTCCTTGTTTCCGAAAGATCGGGATAGCACTCAGATCTTTCCCCGGACATATTCTGCAAAGCTCTGTCCGAACTCTTCGCCTCTTCGCAGGTCCTCCTCGGTGGGATTACCCCGGAAAACAAGCTCGCCCCAGAGCTCCCAGTTGGCCGATTCGATGATTTTCTTAAGCTCCTTCAGCGCGCCGCCGCTCCAGCCATAGCTCCCGAAATAGGCCGCCTTTCTGTTTCGTATTCCCTTATTTGCAGCCATGTTCAAGATTTCGGCTACGGGAGGAAAAAGCTTGACTTCATAAGTCGGGGCCCCGATCATCACGCCCTCATTGCTCCAGAGCGAGGGAAGGATGTAGCTGACATGCGTGCGGGCGGCATCGAAAATTTCCACGTTCAGATTCGTCCTCATCATTCCCTGAGCAACGGCGTTCATCATTCTTTCTGTGTGACCGTACATGGAGCCATAAATCATGGTGATGGCCTTTTGTCTTTCGCCTGCCGCAAACTCCGCCCACTTCTTGTAAAGCTCGATGATGCGGTGGGGGTTGCGCCGCCAGATGAGCCCGTGAGAGGGAGCAATGACATCGACGGGGACGGTGGCAAGCTTAGCGATAGCATCCAGAACTCGGGGGCTGTAGTTGGCAACGATATTGGCATAGTAGCGTAAGGCTTCCCTTTCGTAGCCAGCCAAATTTTTGCATTCGTCATCAAAGATAGCGCCGGTGATTGTTCCGTATCCTCCGAAGCCGTCACAGGAAAATAGAATCCGCTGGGAAATTTCGTAAGTCATCATCGTCTCCGGCCAGTGGACGAAGGGCGTCGAAAAGAACTTCAGCGACCTTCGCCCTAAGGGAAGGATTTCTCCATCCTGGACGACTTGAACGCCATCTCCGATAGAGTAGAACCCTTTCAACATCTCCTGGGTCCTTGCTGAACCGAGGATAATGGCGCGCGGGGCCAGCTTCCGAAAAAGGCGAAGCAGGCCCGAATGATCGGGCTCCATGTGGTTAACAACGAGATAGTCAACCTGGGAAATATCGGTTATTTCTTCAAGCTGACTCAGAAATTCATCGGCCATATCCGATTTTGTTAAGTCGATAATAACCTTTTTTTCATCACTAATCAGATAGGAATTGTAGGAAACTCCCTCCTGACTGATGGGCCACAGCCCCTCAAAAAGGTCAGTCGTCCTGTCATTGACCCCGACCCAGAACACATCCGGTTTGATTTGGCGCACCGGCATCTCCTGCCTCCTTTCTTCATAATGAGACCTTTAATTAATATAGCGCATTTCCGCCGCATATTCGAGCCTCGGGAGAAGGAAAGCATCTTTTTCCCACGATACTATCAAAACTCTCATCGAGGATGAATGGCCCGGCGTAAGTCCCGGTAACCCCTGCAGCGACAGGGGTTCGGCTTTGGTCACGAAGCCGATGGGTGGCGAGGTTCGGGGGCCGACCTTACCCGAGACACTGACCATTGTTCCCCTCCGGCCTGCTCGAAAGACGCCCACCTTTTCTCAGGCCCCCTTTGATTGTTCAAAGGGGGTAGGGGGATTTAATGGCTAAGAAAGAATTCCTGGGGGCGTCTTTCGCGGAGAGGGGAAGGGGTGGTTAATATATAAAAAACAGAGCTTTCGATAGCGCCTCGGAACGCCGACCCGAGCGTTTGATGCCGGGGGGAACAGGCGAGGAGTTTGGGTGAGAAAGCCCGTCGAAGCCTGAGCGGGCACGGTTTCTCGAGCCAAGAGAGAGAAGAGCGAAGGCTGAGTCGGAGCGAGTTTCCTCGCTGGGGAAACGAGCGGGCTTCGCAATCCCAACTCCGAGCCTGGCCGGGGGTGAACCGCGACAGGGCCCATCGGGTGATTCTATCGGCAATCTTGGGTCAGAGGGCCGAGGTTGATTGGCGGGAAAAAAATGGGTATAAAAAAATCACTGCCGAGAGGACAAGAATGATTGAGAGGAAAGGAACGAGGCTTATAGTCTCCGGGCTTTTTCTTTATTTTACCTTTACTTTTTTCTCGTCGTGCCAGAGCAAAGAAGTGGCCGTCGAGCGAGAGATTTCTCTCGACAGAGACTGGCTTATCCAGGCGGCGGAAAAAGTTGATGTCCCCGGCGAGAAAATCGCCGGGCCTCATTTCGATTTGACGGGCTGGCGGCGGACCGACGTGCCCTCGACGGTTCTGGGTGCGCTCTTCAGGAATGGCGAGGTCGAGGAGCCTTTCTTGGGAAAAAGGCTTGAACAAATTGGTAAAGAGCGCTTTGCTGGCCCCTGGTGGTACCGGAAGGAGTTTTCCCTCCCCCGGCTGAAGTCTTTTCCTCACGTTCGCCTCTGTTTCAACGGCATCAATTACCGGGCGGATGTCTGGCTCAACGGGAAGAAAATCGGAAGCAAGGAGGAAATCTTCGGTTCTTTCCGCGTCTTTGAGCTCGATGTCTCCGACATTATTCGGCCGGGGAAAAATTTTCTGGCGGTGGAGATTTTCCCGCCTCAACCAGGAGATTTTACCATCGGGTTTGTCGACTGGAACCCCGAGCCACCAGACAAGAACATGGGAATATGGCGGCCGGTGGTACTTCGTCTCAGCGGCCCGGTTTCTATCGACAACCCCTTTGTCCAGACGGATGTCAACGTTGAAACGCTGGCTGAAGCCTCTTTGGTCATAACGGCCGAATTGGTGAACCACACGGAAGAAGCCATCGACGGTACCCTTCAGGCTGAGCTGGAGGCTATCGCCTTGACGCAAAGAGTGCGGCTGGAGCCAGGAGAAAGAAAGACTGCTCGGTTTGATGCCGAAACATTTGACGAGCTCAGGCTTCGCCATCCCCGCCTCTGGTGGCCGCATCCTTGGGGGGAGCAGAATTTTTATGAGCTCAGGCTAAAGTTCCTGCATAAAGGGGGCGTGTCGGACGAAAGGAAAGTCACCTTCGGCATCCGCGAGGTCAGCGATTATATCAATGAGGAGGGTCATCGAGGGTTTAAAATCAACGGCCGGCCCATTCTCATTCGAGGCGGCGGCTGGGTGGATGACATCTTCTTAGCTGACGACGACCGCAAGCTGGAGGCTAAACTTGGCTATACCCGGCATATGAACCTCAACGCCATTCGACTGGAAGGGTTCTGGGGAACGAGTCACAGACTCTACGACCTCTGCGATCGACTTGGAATCCTCATCATGGCCGGCTGGAGCTGCCAGTGGGAGTGGGATTCCCACGCGGGGAAGCGCTGTGACGAATACGGGGGAATCCAGACTCCAGAAGAAAAGGAGCTCATCGCTCGTTCTTTTCGGGACCAGGTTGTCCTGTGGCGGAATCACCCGAGTGTTTTTGTCTGGCTCGTTGGAAGCGACAAGCTGCCAAGGCCCGAGCTCGAACGGAAATACCACGCCATCCTCACGGCCCACGACCCCACCCGTCCCGTTCTCGGCGCAGCGAAGGGCTTGACGAGCGAGGTGAGCGGTCCCACCCGCGTCAAGATGAACGGGCCTTATGATTATGTTCCGCCCGTCTACTGGTTCGAGGACAAAAAATACGGCGGCGCTTTTGGGTTCAACACGGAAACAGGGCCGGGGCCTCAACCACCGCCCCTCGAGAGCTTGAAGAAGATGATTCCTGGAGACCACCTCTGGCCGATCGACGATGTCTGGAATTTCCACTGTGCGCGCGGCATGTTCAAGACGCTAAAGAGGTACATCGAGGCCCTCGAACGTCGCTACGGGAAGCTGAAAGATGTCCATGATTTTATCCGTAAAGCCCAGGTGGCCAATTACGAGGCCATGCGGGCCATGTTCGAGGCCTTCGTAGCCCACAAACACAGGTCGACGGGCGTCATCCAGTGGATGCTGAACGCGGCCTGGCCCAAGCTCTACTGGCAGCTCTACGATTATTACCTGATGCCCAATGGCGCTTTCTACGGGGCCAGGAAGGCTGGTCAGCCCCTCCACCTCCTTTACCATTATCACGAAAAATGCGTTTACGCCGCCAATGACTATCTTGAGCCCCGCCGCAATTTGCGGGCAAGCATACGAGCAATCGACCTTCAATCCAGGGAAATTTTCAAAAGAGAAATCCAGTTCGATATCGAGGCCAATAGCTCCACCAGGTTGGCGGAGCTTTCTGGCATCCCAGTTCGAGGTCCGGTTTATTTTCTTGATTTGAGGCTCGAGGATGATCGTGGAAAAATGGTCAGTCAAAATTTTTACTGGCTTCCGGCGAGGCAAGACGTCCTCGATTACCGGTCGACAACATGGTTCGTCACGCCGATAAAAGAATTCGCTGACTTGAGAGCCCTCGAGAGTCTGCCGATGGTCAAGCTTGATGTGGAGTGGCATTTTGAGCCGAGTGAGTCGGAAGGAAAAGCCATCGTCAAATTGAATAACCCGACCGAAACGATTGCCTTTTTCGTCGAAGTCAGGGTTCAAAAGAAAAGGAGCGATAGCGCGGTCCTCCCGATTTACTGGGACGACAACTACATTTCGCTCCTTCCCGGAGAGAGCCGGACGCTGGAGGGAGAGTTTCATCTCGAAGACCTCGACGGCGAGGAGCCTGAAGTCGTTGTCAGCGGCTGGAATGTGGAGAGCGAAACCAAGATTGCTGCAACAGCGGCTTCCGTTCAAAATTTTGGTCAGACGATTAACGAATAAAAAGGAAAAACCGTTAATCGAGAAGAGATGAGCGGGCAATGTTCTGCATCGGGAATGATGGACAGAAACTCTCAGCCCAGGGATGAGCATTGGGTCGGTCAGCAATGAGCTGGCTGAGAAAGGTGCTAACATACAGATATTAAAAGAATTATAAAAAGAGCGGGGGCGAACGAGAGAAGACAAGAATCGAGCATCTAAAAAACGAAATTGGCACGTTTCATGCTGCCTTCTTTGAGGCAAGTCAACGGCCACATTTTGTTGTGTTTCGATTCATAGACACTCAAAAAAAAGTATAATTTTTGAGAAAAAGTATTGACATTTGGAAAATTTCATTTATATTACTAAATGAAATTAGGAGAGAGCAGAAGAAAAATTCAATAAGAAGCGAATGATCACCAAACGGGGGACCTTCATAGACCTTTAAAGAAAGCGAATGACACGGCCATGAAAATCGCCTTCCTCTACAGCTCGAAGAACGGCGTGGCCTCATCCCTGAATCAGCACTGTCTCAGGGAAAAAAGGGAGGAAGACGACCCTCCACCTGATTGGCTCGCCGAGTGCGACTCTGATGAGACCCTCTTGGCGATTGAAAAGGCGCTCGGCGAGAGACACGAAGTTTTTCCCATTGAAGCCGATGAAGACGCCTATGAGCGGCTGCGGCATCTGAGACCAGACCTCGTTTTCAACATCGCCGAACGGTTGATCGGGCCCAACCGAGAATCCCACATTCCCACCATCTGTGAAATGCTCGATATTCCCTACACGGGCTCAGACCCGTTGACGCTCGGCATCTGTCTGGACAAATCGCGGGCCAAGGAAATCCTCTCCTACTACGGCATTCCGACGCCGGCTTTCTGGGTCATTGAGCCTCGGGCGGTCATCCCGGAAGGGATTCCTTTGCCGGCCATCGTCAAGCCGCTCTATGAAGGGTCGAGCAAGGGAATTCGCAACGATTCGGTCGTCTTCAACCGCGCCGATTTGGAAGCGCGCGTCCGCGAGGTCCAGGCTCTCTATCGGGAACCGGCCATTGTCGAGCGGTTTCTGAGAGGCCGCGAGTTCACGGTCGGCATCCTCGGGAATCCGCCGCGCCTGGAAATTTTACCCATCGTCGAAATTGACCATACCCAGCTTCCGGTTGGCGCCAACCCCATTTATTCCTACGAGGCGAAGTGGGTCTGGGATCAGCCTGAAAATCCCCTCCAGATTTTCCGCTGTCCGGCGCCGATCGAAGCCAGCTTGGAGAAGAAAATCCATCGCCTCGTCCGGCGAACCTGTGAAGTGCTGCGCATCCGCGATTGGTGCCGCATTGACCTGCGGCTGGATGAAAACGGGGAACCCAACATCCTCGAAGTCAACCCTCTGCCCGGTGTCCTTCCCAACCCCGAAGACAATTCCTGCCTTCCCAAGGCGGCGCGCACGGCCGGATATTCCTACTCGGGCCTTCTCCTCCGGGTCGTCGAGGAGGCAGCGGCGCGGTATGGATTGAAAAATGGAAAAAGAAAACATCCTCGTCGGTATTGCCTACAACGCATATGACCCCGTTCTTATCCAAACGGGGGAAAGAGAATCCGAAGCGTCCGTAGCTGAAGTTGCGGAAGCTGTTTTTTCCGCCATTTCCGAGGAAGGGTTCACGGCCGTCATCCTCCCCCTCTGGCAGAGCTTGACGACTTTGCTCCGCCGAGTGCGGGAGCTCAAAGTGGATGTCCTCGTCAACCTGTGCGAGGGGTTCTTGGGACGGCCTCAGCTGGAAGCCAACGTGGCGGCCGTTTTCGAAGCCTTCGGTATCCCCTTCACCGGTAATCCCTCGAAAGCCCTGGCCCTTTGCCAGGATAAGTTCAAAACCAAAGCGATTCTCAATTCCTTTGGACTGCCCACGGCCTTTGGTCAGCTCGTCACTTCGCTTGACCAGAAAGTCGAAGTCAAGTTTCCCGCTATCGTCAAGCCCAACCATGAGGATGCCTCGCAGGGAATTTACCAGGATGCCGTGGTCTCAGACCAGGAATCGTTGACCCGGAGAATCCACAAGATCATCAGCGATTATCATCAGCCAGCCCTTGTTGAGGAGTTCATCCAGGGACGAGAATTCAACGTCGCCGTCCTCGAGACCGACAAGCTGGAGGCGCTTCCCGTTTCTGAGATCGACTTCTCGGCCATGCCCAAGGATGCTCCCCACATCTGCAGCTACGAAGCCAAATGGTTCGAAGACCACATCCTCTTCATGACCACGCCGCCGATTTGTCCGGCGCCGATCGAGGATTCCCTCCGGAAAAGACTTCAGGAGTATGCTCTGGCTGCCTTCCAGGCGATGGGCTGCCGCGATTATGCCCGGGTGGATTTCCGCATGGCTCAGGATGGTCGCCTCTTCGTCCTCGAAGTCAACCCCAACCCCGATGCCAGCCTCGATGCGGGCTATTGTCGAGCTTTGAGAGCCGCTGGCATCGAGTATGGCCAATTCTGGACAATGATGATCGAAAACGCTCTCCGACGCAAGGAAGAGCCATGGTTTAGCTCGGATGATGTGCGAAGCGAGTATCCTTTCTTCTGGCACCGCCTTATCGAGAAGGCCTTTCAGAAAAAAGGACGGAAATGGTAAGGCCGATGAAGCCAGAAGATAGGGCGGCTGTCCTGGATATCGTCGAGGCGACGGGCATGTTCACCCGGGCCGAACTCGAATGCGCTCGAGAACAGGTTGATATCTTTCTCAACCAGCCCGGCCAGCAAGACTATTTTCTCGTTGTCGTTGAGAGCGCGGAAGGGAAGGTGGCGGGCTACATGTCGTATGGTCAGACGCCGCTGGCCGAAGGAGCTTACGACATCTACTGGATGGCTGTTTCGCCGGCCGAACAGGGCCGCGGCTACGGAAGGGAGCTTGTCCGGTGGCTGGAGAGTCGTGTCCAGCAAGGGGGAGGCCGTTTGATCCTCATCGAAACCTCCTCCCAGCCCAAGTACGAGAGAACCCGCCAGTTTTATATCAATCTGGGCTACAAGGAAGTTTCCCGCATCGCCGATTTCTATAAACCCGGCGACGATAAAATCACCTACGCCAAGTATTTTTGGCCAAAGGAGCAAGATTGAGATGGAAGAAGAGTGGCAACAAATCCTAAAGCGGAGTCTCAAATCTCCTGAAGAGATTGCCCGCTTCTTCAATCTGAGCGTCGAAAAAGTGAGGAAGGTGGCCCGGCATTTCCGCGTTCAGATTACGCCCTACTATGCGAGCCTCATCAAGAGTGAGGGCGACCCCATCTACCGTCAGGTCGTTCCCGACGAGCGCGAGCTCGAGGAGAGCGACGGAGCCTCCGACCCGCTGAGCGAGGACGCGGACTCGCCCGTGCCGAGCATTGTCCACCGTTATCCCGACAGGGTGCTTTTCCTCGTCTCCCATCTTTGCGCTTCCTACTGCCGTTTCTGCACCCGGAAGCGCAAGGTCGGCGACCCGCACAAGATCCACCCCCGCTATATCGAAGACGGCCTCGATTACATCCGCAACCACAGCGAGGTCCGCGACGTCATCGTCTCGGGCGGCGACCCGTTGATGCTCGGCGA
>CAYUKK010000057.1:0-8357 GCA_964445305.1 uncultured Eubacteriales bacterium | reverse complement strand
CTCTCTGAAATAAGCTCGATCGCTGCGACCGTCGACTATCGAGAGACAGGACGAATCAACCCCCAGCTCCGCTCAACCGAAGCCCTCCGGCCCGAGTCCATGCACATCCCCATCACCCGCTCCAACGGCATAACGGCTGCTCTCGTCGTTCCGACGGGCGGATTGATCGCCGGCCAGAGCGGGCTTATTCGCCTTGTTGGCTGGACGCCGGCCGAGATGGTCATCAAGAGCCCGTTAGCCATGCATGTCGAGCTCCCCGGCCTGGGTCGGGCCGGTTTTCGACGCCAGCCTGCTTCCCGCGAGGAAGCCTCCAAGCAACTCCTCGAACTCAAGGACTGGCTCAACAAGGCTCGCTCCTACGATAGGCGACGGGATGCGGCTGCCAAGAACGTGCTTTTTCGCCTTCCTGATTTTGACGAAAAACTCGAATCCCTCATCCCCGTTATCAGGGGCGAGTTGCCGGTGATGATTTCCGTTCATGCCGATAAAGACATCCTGGCCGCCATCCAGCTTGTTCAAGAAGAAAAGGTTAAAGCCATCTTTTTTGGTGTCACCCAGGGATGGAAGGTGGCCGAGGAAATCGCCAAAGCCGAAATCCCGGTCGTCTTTGGTTCTCTTTACGAAATGCCACCGAGCTGGGAGGATGGTTATGATGCCCTTTACCGGAATCCCTCGGTCCTGAGCAAGGCTGGTGTCAAGATTGCTTTTTCCTCCCAGAGCGCGAGCCTGGCCAAGGATCTTCCTTATCACGCGGCGAAGGCGGCCGCTTTTGGGCTCGATAAGCGAGAAGCCCTCAAAGCGGTCACCATTTACCCGGCTGAGATATTCGGCGTCGCGCAGATGATGGGAAGCCTGGAAAAAGGCAAGCTCGCCAACATCGTCCTCACCAACGGGGACATCCTGGAACTGCGGACGACCATCCACAAGGTTTTTATCGACGGAAAGGAAGTCGACCTGTCGAGCCGCTACACCGAGCTACTCGAGAAATACAAGCCCAGAACAAGAATGAAATTAGAAAAGCGACTTTGAGCGGCTGTTGAGTTTGCGTGGCTGGAAATTTCGCTCAGGCAAGGCGTGATTTATCAAAATGGAGTGGGTGGCGCGCGGCGCGCCTCATCCATGAGCATAGCGATGCGCATAAAAAACTAAAACGAACATGGAGGTGAGGAAATGACAAAGAAACCTCTCTCGAAATGGGTCTTGGCCTTGGTCTTAACCCTGGTTGCCGCAGGCTGGCCGCAACAGCCAACCCAGCCTGGTACCTCGCCCGAATACGATATCTTGATCAAGAACGGCCTCGTCTTCGACGGCTCGGGCAAGGCTGCCCAGCTCCTGGACGTGGCTATCAAGGGCGACACCATTGTCAAGGTTGCCCCCTCGCTGCGCGGTCGAGCGGCCACCGTCATCGACGCCCGAGGCCGCTATGTCACGCCCGGCTTTATCGACCTCCACACCCACGTCGATGAGGGGATGTATTTCCGGGAAAACCGAGCTTGCCTCAATTATCTTCTCCAGGGCGTCACCTCCGTCGTCGTCGGTCAGTGCGGGGGAAGCGCCTGGCCCGTCTTCGAAAAAGCCGAGGATTTGATCAAAACGTGGTCGGAGGAGGGCATCGGACCGAACGCCGCCCTCCTCGTCGGTCATGGTCAAGTCCGCCAGCTTGTTATGGGCTTGGAAAATCGAGACCCGACTCCAGAGGAGCTCGAAAGGATGAAGGCTTTAGTCAAAGAAGCCATGGAACAGGGCGCCAGCGGCATCTCGACCGGCTTGATTTATGTTCCAGGCAGCTTCGCCCGGACCGAGGAGGTCATCGAGCTGGTCAAGGTCGTCGCTCCCTACCAGGGCATTTACCACACCCACATCCGCAATGAAAGGGATAAGCTCCTCGAAGCCATCCAGGAAGCCATCCGGATATCCGAACAAACGGGCGTTCGAGCTCACATTTCCCATTTCAAGGTCCTCGGCAAATCAAATTGGGGGCTGGCCGATAAAGCTTGCCAGCTCATCGAAGAAGCCCGAAGCCGAGGCCTAACCATAACCGCCGACCAGTATCCTTACCGGTTCTCCAACACCTATCCCTACCGTCCCCTGATCCCTCGCGAGGCCTGGGTCGGGGAAAAACCAGTCCCCGGCTTGAACATGGACGACATAACCCACGTGCTTGATTATCTGCGAGATGCCGAGCTTCTGGCGCTTTACAGGAAAATCACACCATTTTACCCCCTTTCTTCCAGCCATGAGCGCTTCCTGGCCGAGCTGCCGCGCCAGCGTTTGGTTAGCTTTGTGGCCCGGAGCCTGGTCGACCTGGATTCCTTCCGCGGGCCCGAAAACGAGCGGGAGAGGCGTCTCTTCATTGACCGCCTCCGCGACCCGGCCGAAGCAGCCCGGATACGCCAGTTGGTTCGCCGGAGCATCGAGGACTCTGTCGGCGCCGAGAATATCGTTGTCGGCATCGCTTGCGAAAAGAACCTGGAGGGAAAGACTTTAGCCGAGGTGGCGGCGATCAAAGGAAAAAGCATTGAGGATGCGGCTATCGAGCTCGACCTCATGGGAGCGAAGTGCATCCCCCTCCAGATGAGCGAGGAGGACATCGAGTTCATCATGAAGAAAGATTACGTGGGGACCGGCAGCGACGGTACAGCTCCTTTCTACGGCATTGGACTTCCGCACATCCGTTCCTATTCGACATTCCTCCACAAAATCAAGAAATATTCCCTGGAGCGCCAAGCCATTTCGCTTGCCCATGCCATCCGTTCTCAAACGTCATTGCCAGCGGCCATCATGAACTGGAAGGACCGTGGTTGGATTAAAGAGGGATACCGTGCCGACATCGTCGTCCTCGATGTCAAGAATATCCGCACCCCGACTTCTATCTCCAACCCCCATCAGTATTGCCGTGGTGTGGACTATCTGCTCATCAACGGCCGGATGGTTATCGATAAGGGACGCTGGAACGGTGAACTTCCCGGCCGTGTTCTCAAGCTCAAAGCCTCCTAAGGCGGAGAGCTTGCCGACGACAGGCAGAACAAAGAGGAAAAGATTGCTGCCAGCCCACCCAGAACTCCGAGCACGAGAAAGGGAGAGCTGATTCCGAACGCATCGGATAAGAATCCAGCCCCGAGGGCGACAACTGCGCCCGAGACCATCTGGATGTTCGAGACAATGCTGAAAGCTTGAGCTTGGTTGCCAAAGGGCACGGTGTTTCCAACGTAGGATTGGAGAGCGGGGTAGATGAGGAAGAGGAAAACTCCGAAAAGGAAAAGAGCGCTGAGGGCCAAGAGGGAGGTTGGCGCGATGCCCAGAAGGAGGAGGAAAAGGGAGGCGCCGCCAAAACCGGCCTGATAGACTTTCCGCCTTCCCAGCGTCCGACTCAAGAACCCGAAAAGATAGGTCATGACCGCGCCCAAGCCAATCCACAGGGCCATGAAAACGCCCGTCTCGCCCATGGGAATGCGGAATTTATGGTGGAGAAGAGATGGCGCGAAGTAGACTGCTGTCCCCCAGCACGCACCGCCAAAGATGAACCCGATGATATACAAACGCACCCGGACCACCGTCTGACGCCACGATGTCCAGGTTAAAGCCTCGAGGCCACCCGAAGGAAACGTGATTCCCCGGATAGGGAAAAAACTCGCCAGGCCGAGAGCAAAACAGACAGCGGACCAAGACCGCAGGGGAAACTTCCAGCCGGAAAGCTGAGCCATGTAGCCTGTCGAAAGGAAAGCCAGAAAAACGCCGAAATTTCCCGAACCACTCTGCACACCCATGGCAAAATCAATGGCCTGTCTCGGGTGCGAGCGGGATACCCAAGCAAGACCAAGGGTATGGTAAAAACTGTCGAAAACCCGAAAGAGGAGGTAGAAAAAAAGAAGAGTTCCAAAAGCCGTAGTCCAGGAAATGAGGGCCAAGGTGAGAGAAATACCGACAAAGCTCAGGACGAGCATCGATTTGTAACCAATTCTCTTTGATGCCTGGACGACCAAGATCTGGAAAACGAAAGTCGTCAGCAAGCCGAGGTTGGAGAGGATGCCGATCTGGGTGTAGTTGTGAATAATGAACTGATGGCTGTAGAGAAGGGGAAAAATCATCGGCACAACGACCGTCGCCGAATCGTTGAGGGCGTGGAAAAGGGATGCCGAAAGGAGAATCCGACGTTGCTGGGTCACAGCCCATCCTTTTAATCCAAGGGCCATTCTTTGTCAAACTCTCGAGTCGGCGCGAAATTGCCGTTAGAAAATTCATTGTTAACTTCCTTGATGTTGAATCTTCGGCCAAAGTTGAGTAATGTAGGGAGCACAGATTCTTTTGAGGAGGTATGACGATGCAGAGAGTTTCGAGGCGAGAATTCCTTCAGGTCGGCTTGGGAATAACAGCTGCTTCCGTCTTTGGCGGCGGGAAAATGGCCTTATCAGCCCATCAAAGCGGAGCTTCGGATGGGCCGTGTGTCGTGGCCAGCGGAAACGGCCTCCGCGCCACGGCCAGAGCGATGGAGCTCCTCCGCCAGGGCGCCGACCCCCTGGATGCCGTCATCGCTGGAGTTAATATTGTCGAGGAAGATCCAGAAGACAGGTCTGTGGGTTACGGCGGTCTGCCCAACGAAGAGGGCGTCGTTGAGCTCGACGCTTCGGTCATGCACGGACCAACCCACAACGCAGGCGCGGTGGCCAGCCTGAGGAACATCAAAACCCCATCCCGGGTAGCTAAGCTGGTCATGGAAAGAACAGACCATGCCCTTCTCGTCGGGGAAGGAGCGCTCCAATTCGCCCGTGCCCACGGGTTTAAGGAAGAGAACCTCCTCACTGACAGAGCGCGCGAAATCTGGCTGCGCTGGAAGGAGACACTTTCGGACAGGGACAACTGGTTTCCCCCAAAAATGGACAAGCTGGCCGAAGAACTGAAGCCCTATCTTTCTTCTTATGGGACCATCAACTGCATCGCCCGCGACAGCGCCGGGAATTTGGCGGGCGTGACGACGACAAGCGGATTAGCCTTCAAGATTCCTGGCCGCGTGGGGGATTCGCCCATCATCGGGGCTGGCCTTTATGTCGATAACGACATCGGCGCGGCTGGGTCAACGGGCAGGGGGGAAGCGAACATCCTCACCTGCGGAAGCTACATGGTCGTCCATTTCATGGGCGCCGGCTTTTCTCCTGAGGAGGCCTGTCTTAAAGCCCTGGAGAAGATTGCCGAGAAAACAAAGCTCCAACCCCATCTCCTCGACGAAGAGGGCCGACCGCGCTTCGGACTGAATTTTTATGCGCTCAACAAGAAGGGGGAGTACGGCTCGGCCTGCATGTGGAGCGGGGCTCACTATGCGGTCCATGACGGTCGCGAGAACAAGCTTCGCCAAGCAGCCTATCTTTATAAAAGAAAAAAATAGGCCATCATTCTCCCTCAAAAACGATGGCCATGTAACCCATAGAGGAAAGCTTGAGCGCCAAATCCCGGGCGGATTCGATATTCCGAGCTTTGAGTCGAACGCGGTAGTACGTCGATTGGCCGGTTTTATAAAGGGAGATATAGACTCCCTCAAAGTTTCTTTCCAGTTCCCGTCGCAGCTTGTCTGCGTTCTCCTTGACGAGGAATGAGCCAATCTGCACAGAAAACGTAGGGGGAAGAAGAGGGGGGGAGAGGCCGGGCAAGACTTCGATGCGCACTTTTGCCGTCCCCGCTCCAATCATGTCCAAAGCTCTGGCTGCAGCATAAGAAAGGTCGATCACTCTTCCCTTGACAAAAGGGCCGCGATCGTTGATCCGGACAGTGATGGATTTTCCATTTTCCAGGTTGGTGACCATGACGTATGTTCCGATGGGCAAGCTGTTATGGGCAGCCGTGAGGTCGTGCATGTTGTAGATTTCTCGGCTCGAGGTCGGCTGGCCATGGAACTCAGGGCCATACCAGGAGGCGATTCCTGTCTGGACAAAGCCATCCGGATAATACTTGAGGGGGACCCGGCATCCTGAACTGAGGATAAATCCACAGAAGATGAGAATAAAAATGGAGCAAGGCCATTCCCGTCCCCGTTGGATGAACCCAGCTGAGTTGGCGAAGCCCTTCATCTTATCGTAACTACCTGCCCCACCCAAACCACAACCGGGGGAGAGGCCTAATAGGGAATAGCCATGAAAGGTTGAGGCTCCCTCTCGATTTTTCCCTGACCATCGCGGTGAACCGCCAGTGCCTCGCCGCCGAGAACGGCGTCGCCATTGAGAAAATCGGGCCTGAATTCATCCTGAAGCACCACTTCATCGGGCAAGACGAGGTTAAGCACCTCTCGCCGTGGTCAACTCCTTCAGCGTAATAGACAATCGGTCCGCGCTGGAGAGCGACCCGATTCCGGTCAGCTTCGACTTTTTCATGGGCGATGACGCGTCGGATGGGCATGGGCAGCTCGAGCTCGATGACATCGACGCGGTCCGTTTCTTCGTTCATCCGGAAAGCACAGGGAATGGAGACTGTTCGGTTGACCTCCGGGCGTGGCGCCCAAAATATGTCCTTTAACCTGACTTGGGTAAAAGGAACTGGCTTCACTGGATAATCCTTGGCAGAGAGGATGACCGCCTTGACAAAAAGGGCCAAGCGCCACAAAAGAGTTCTTATCATTCCTGAATCATTTTACACAGCTCTCGAGGCGATGTCCAAATTTATCTCCGGCCCCGACACGAAGCACTTTTTTCCCGTAGTAATAACAAAACTTTTCTTGAGAATGGTTAACACGGCGTCAGTCCCCGCCAAGCCCGCAGCGGCCCGGATTCCCCACGGGGAAATGGGTGACGCGAGGGAGGACGGGGGACGCACCGGCGCAGGACCCATTCTTGTCCCTGAATCAAAGATACTTCGGAAGCTGCAAATCTTCAGGGGTGTCGTCACAACACATCTGGGATTCCACGTCCGAACCGACCCCGCCTAACTTCTTGCTGCCTCGCGAACGGCCGATCCCTGGACTTACTCCTTCCCCTCGACTACAATGATTCATCCCTGAACGACCGATGAAAAGATTTGTTTCCTTTCTCCCTGCTGCCGGTTATTACTTTTTGATCTTCGTCCTCTCCTCTTCGGACATCGGAATCCCCGTCAACGTTCGTCACTTCGATAAGGCCGCCCATTTCGCCGAATACGCCCTCCTCGGCTTCCTCGTCGCGCTTGGCTTTTTCTCCAGCCTGAACACCTCGCTCACCTTAAAGCTGGTCCTCTCTCTTGTCACCTCCGTGACACTGGCCGGACTGGATGAGTTTCATCAATTCTTTGTGCCCTGGCGGGCGGTCGAACTTCTTGACCTTCTGGCCGATGTCCTGGGAGCTACTGGCGGGGTATTTGGCTTTTTGCTTTTCTATTCAAAAAGAAAGCAGCTCCGGAGATCGTCTACTGCAAGAACTTTCTAAGCCTTGCTCTGAGCAATGCAAACGCCTCGCGGGGGGTGGAACAATAGCAGAAAAGCTGGGCATCTTCAGGTGCGATCGTGCCCATTTCGATAAGGGCGTCAAAACGGATTGTCTTTTGCCAATATTCCTTCCCGTAGAGGATGACGAAGAGGTCCTCCTTGGAGATTTTTCCCGTCTGGATCAGCGTTAAAGTCTCAAACAGCTCGTCCAAGGTTCCAAACCCCCCCGGGAAAGCGACAACTGCCCGGGCCTTGTTGATAAGCCAGAACTTCCGGGTGAAAAAATAATGGAAAAGGAAACTGAGCTCGGGGGAGATGTAAGGGTTAGGTGCCTGTTCTTGGGGGAGGGAGATGTTCATACCGATAGATTTGCCGCCGGCCCTGGCCGCACCGCGGTTGGCCGCTTCCATGATGCCCGGGCCACCGCCCGTGCAGATGACAAAATTCTTGCCCTTGGGCTTGAGTTTGATGGCCCAGCTGGCCAGCCGGAAGGCCAGCTCCTCAGCGTCCCAGTAGTACTTGACAAGGGGTGATTTACCGTCGTTGATGTCGACCCGAGATGAGCCGAGAAAGAGCACAGTCGTATGGACCTTATACTTAGCCAACCGGTACATCGGCTCAAGGATTTCGCTGAGAATCCGGATCGTCCTGGCCTCCTCAGATTCAAGGAACTCCAGGTTTTTATATGCAATCTCCGGGGTTTGATTATTCTTGGCCATCGTTCTCCTTTTCTTTTGGAACCGTCATTCTAACTCATCATCGAGCTGGACTCAAGCGCGCCGCCAAGACTCGAAATTGCCGATCAAAGCACCCGACCGGTCCTGTCTTGGTTCACCCCCGGCCAGGCTCGGGGTTGGGATTGCGAAGCCCGCTCGTTTCCCCAGCGAGGAAACTCGCTCCGACTCAGCCTTCGCTCTTCTCTCGCTTCGCTCGAGAAACCATGCCCGCTCAGGCTTCGACGGGCTTTCTCACCCCA
>CAYUKK010000056.1:0-6976 GCA_964445305.1 uncultured Eubacteriales bacterium | reverse complement strand
TTTCACCTCGTTGTGTTTCACCTGGAGGGTGAAACTTTTTAGTTTTTTCATTGCGCCTCTATTTTACCAGGCTTCTGGGGAAATAGAGGCTTCTTTTTTTACCTGGAGAAAAAATTAAGGCCTGTTATCCGAATATTCGGGGTCTACTTTTCTTTTGACAGGGATATATTTTTGAAAATATAATACCCCCAGCATGGGGAAAAGAGTTTGGAGACAATTGGGCCGGGGGAAGGAAAATGACGCCAGAACTCAAATTTAGGCCTGGGTCTTTGGCTCGCTTTATTTTGATTTTGGCCATAACCCTCTTCCCCCTTTGTTGTGGAAAGCAAAAAAGTGTTCCCGCTGACCTGGTTTTGGTAAATGGCGCAATCTACACAGTTAGCCATGACCTTCCCTGGGCAACTTGCCTCGCTGTTCAGGGCAACAAGATAGTTGCAATCTCCCAAAGCAACCATGATATGAAGAAATTCATCGGGAAGTCGACGCGCGTCATCGACCTGAAAGGAAAATTTGTCCTGCCGGGGATTATCGACGCCCACGTCCATTTCAACAGGGCCGGGGCGCTAATTAACGATGCCAACCTGATGTTGGTCGCTGACGAAGCATCTTTGCGCAAAGAAATCGAGCGTGTGGTCAGCATTCTCGACGATGGAGAATGGATCACCGAGGGTCTTTGGGGGGCTTATGAACAATGGGCCTTGGGTGACGCGGGACAGGGGAAAGAGGAGACAAAGAGGCTGTGGCGGCCGAACCGGTTCATGATTGACGATCTGACAGAGAGGAACCCCTGTTTTTTGAGCCGTTTTGACCGTCGGGAGTGGCTGGCCAATTCAGCGGCTCTCCGGGTAGCTGGCCTGGAGAGCCGGGCCGTCGAGGGGATGGAAGTTGGGGCAGACGGGAAGCCAACAGGTATCATCTTTCGTCCATCGGCTGCCTTCGACATCCTGGCCGGAGCGGTTCAGCCGAAATCTCATCAGAGGCTCTTAGATGAGAATCGGGCAGCCTTAAGAGCTCTTCGCGAAGCAGGCATCGTCGAAATCCATGATATCGAAACGCCGGATCAGACAGCCCGCTTTGTCGAGCTCCAAGAGAGGGGTGAACTGACCTGTCGGGTCTGGCTCAGGCCAGACCTCTCCCGTGTCGGGGAGCTCAAAGCGCAGGGTTTTAGGATGGGCCTTCACCCCAAGTCCCACCAACCGGACCTTTGGCTTCGCTATGGGGCCCTCAAGGGGTATATCGATGGAATTATGGGGACGCACGGGGCGCTTTTTTTTGAGCCCTACAATGATCAGCCCGATAATTACGGACACTGGCGCCACCATACCTCAGACGACCCTCAGCTCAAGGTTGGGAATATGGAGAAAATGTACCGGCTTATCAAGGCCGGTCTTGAGATCGGTTTTGTCCCCAACGTTCATGCCATCGGCGACCGCGGGGTCGCCGAGATGCTCGACCTCTACGAGAGATTAAAGAACGAAACGGGCATGGACCTTCGAGGCTTTCGGATCATCCATGCCCAGGTCATCCGGCCGCAGGACTTCCCCCGTTTTCGGGCGCTCAACGTGATCGCCGAAGTCAACCCCTACCATATCTCCGATGACATGCGCTGGATGGAGGAGAGGATAGGGCACGAAAGGTGTCGCGGCGCCTATGCCTTCAAGTCTTTGCTGGAGAACGGTGCTATCCTGAGTTTTGGTTCCGATTGGCCGGGGACGACAGCGGCCTATTATCAGATGCACCCAAAATATCTCATCTACGCGGCAGTTAGCCGGAAAACCATCAAGGGCACCCCCGAGAGCGGTTGGTTCCCCGAGCAGAAGATTTCCGTTGAGGAAGCCATCCGCGCTTATACGATCAACAACGCGTTGGCTTGCTTTGAGGAGAAGATCCGGGGCTCGCTCGAAGTCGGCAAGCTGGCCGATATAACCATTTTTGACCGCAACCTTCTCACTATTCCTGAGAAAGAAATCCTGGATGCGGAGGTGATTTATACGATAGTGGATGGGAAATTGGTTTTCGAAAGGGAGACCCAGTCTCGATGAAAAGGCCTTTCACTTGCACAGGAAAGTAAATTCAGTGATAATAAGATGGACATGGTTAACTTTAGGTTGACACGAATCGGTTAGGGGAGAGGCAAAGGGATGCCAAAAATATTATTGGTTGAAGATGATCCTGTGCAGATTGAGATGATCAAAAAGCATTTGGAGTCGTGCGGATATACCATGGTCATTGCCAGAAACGGCCAAGAGGGCATCAAGGCGGCCCAGGTGGAGAAGCCGGACTTGATCCTGATGGACATGATTATGCCTGGAATGCACGGGCTGGAGGCGGTCATCAAGCTTAAGGAAAACCCTTTGACGACGACGATACCGATCATCGCCCTGACGATCATGAGCTCTCCCAAATTTGTCCAGGAATGCTACCGGGCGGGAATTGTTGGTTATATAAAAAAGCCTTACGACCCTAAGACGCTCGTCGAAAATGTGGAGAGGGTCGTCGGGAAGCCAGAAAGAAGGATTAACAAAGTGTTGATCATCGCTGGAGCGTCCCGGCTGGCGACGATGGTCGAGATGCGATTGGTTCGTCAGGGATATCAGGTCGAAAGTTTCGCCGGCGGAAGGAGCGCGTTGAACCACGCGGAAAAGAAAAGGCCGGATATCATCATCCTCGACATGACGCTCCCGGCCAAGCATGTCACGACAGTGTTTGAGGCGATGGAAAAGTCTGAAAAAATAAAGGGCATCCCCCTTATTCTTCTCTCCCCGCATGGAAGCCTTGAAGAAATGGCCAAGGAGGCGGCTCGCCGTGGCGCCGCGGGCTACATCTCTTCTGCCTCTGACCTGGCTGAGGTCCTTCAGAGGGTCAATAAACCGCCGTCCTCATCCAGTTAAAGCATCGTCATCCTTATTCTTCCAGAAATGGCCAAGGTGAGCTTGTATTTTCCCGCCCTGTTAAAGACAAGCACGGTGGCCAGGTTTGAAACCGTGCCGACTGGATGGAACACGGGACTGTTATTGGCCTCGACAGTGGCGTCCTCAAGGATTCCAGAGTTCACCGGATGCCATTTTTTTTCCGCTTCATCAAACCTCTCGACAGCGTACCCGTTGCGGACAAAACGGACGCGCATCGGCCGGCCCTCAAAAATGGCCTTGTACCGGGCATATTGGAGGCGCGCATAGATTTCTCCGGCTGCCCTTCTCAATTTGTATTTCGGTGACAGGCTCATGAAGGATGTTGACACCATATATATCAGAATCGAGGCGAGCGATAAGGCGATCATGGCCTCGAAAAGAGAATACCCTTTTTTCATCTATATTCCCTCCATTCCTGGCTTTCGAAAGCCGAAAGAAATATAACGGCCTCTTGCGTGAGAGGCGTGACGGCATCAGGAGCCAGAATCGCTGAGAGATGCTGGGAGTAAATTCTCAATCGGTTACCGGAAGAAGTGTAATCTGTTGTTTGGAGACTTCCGGCGAGTTCGACGAGCTTATTTTCTCCTGCAAGGCGAAAGCCATCTCCTCCCGTGGCGAGAGAGGCGTGGATTTCCAGTTGAGAAGCGTCCCCGGGGTCGACGGTGATGCCCCCTTCTCGAGCCTCGTCTTGCCAGAGGTCTTTGCCCGTGGAAAAAATGATGAGCTGGCCACTTTTTTCTTTAAGGTAGGGAATTCCGTCTTGCCAGACAACGCCTTGGCGGATAAGGTGGGAGCTGATGGTGACTTTATCTGAAGCCACGAGGGTAAGGTTGACTCCCTGGAGAAGAGAAGGGACCTTTTCTTCATTTTGAAGGGGAACGATTTTTCCGGTCGCATCAACCGTGCCGCCTCCGAACGATTCGATTCTTCCGTTGACGATGATGAGGCCGAGGGGAATGAGGTCAAAAAAAAGACGGCCCGAGGGAGAAATGAAATGCGTTTTGCTCTGCGAAGGGCTAAATTGGAGAAGCCAGGAGTTACCTCCCATCTTAAAAAAAATGAGCTGGAAGTCTTCCTCAATGGCGAGAGTCAACTCATCGAGGTTTCCCTGGACATAGACTCCCCCAAGGCCGAGGTCATTGTGGATAAGGTAGACGCCGTCGGGGATGGGAGCGTCAGACTCTTCCAGCCCAAGAGCGAAACGGAGCCTGGCGGGGGACAGGTCTTGAGGCCGGAAGATTTTGATGTTCAGGGCTTTGGCGATGAGGCCATCCGCGTCTCGGGGGATGAGAGGCTCGGCTGCAAAGTCAGCTCGAGGGGGAAGGAGGTTTTGTGGCCGGCCGACGAGCTCGATGGCGTTCTTCGGGATAAAATCATTTTGTTCCTGCTGACTGAGATTTTTGTTGACAAGGAGGGGGAAAGCGAAAAGGGGAATGTGGCCGCACAAGACTTCCAAGCGGCCCCGAAGATACGATTTTCTGCCTGGCTTTAGGCCTTTTATTTTCCCTTCTGATTCGACCATCAGTTTGCAGCGAGCTTGATCGAAAGTCGAAGCCTCGACAAAGCCTTCCAAAAGAAAATCAGCCCGACTGGTCCACTCCAAATCCTCAGCCGCTTCTAGTATTTCTATCGGAAAACTCAATTCGAGAATCTGTTGCAGAAAACCAACTTGGCCGTTCCTGAGATCAGCCTGGAGTTTTTCATAATCCGCTTCCGAGAGGACCTTGGGAAGAGGAATTTTTTCGGTATTTCTCATGACCTCGGCCAATACCGTTTTGATGCCGTTTTCCGAGGCGTAATCCAACCGAATGGAATTCATCCGCCAGGAATTCGTCCTCAGGTAGATCTGGCTCAAGAAAGAGATGCCCAGAGCAAGAGTGGCCAAGACGAAAGAAGAAAAGAGAGTCAAAAGCAGCATGGACCCGGCTGTTTTTTCTTTAGAATCGCGGCGTAACCAGCGCTGGGTTCTTGGGAAAGACCGATAGTTCATAAGTTTTCTCCTCGTTGGATTTCATAACAAAACGAATTCTGATTAAGTTGACCTTTTCTTCAAAAGAAAAATGGAAAGAAGCCACGTCATCAAGCAGAGGTTGAGGTGAGCTCGCGTTGACACGCCTGCGAATGACGTTTTTGCCCTCATCCAGGTAAAGGAAAACTTTTTCTAAAAGAAAAAGATGGGTTTCATCCTTGTCATAGGAGTGTTCCAGCGCGGAGTTCAGAACAAGGGTTCGTTTGGTCGGACGGGAAGAGACAGTTTTCCGTTCGCCTTTTTGGCCATCGATGAGGCAGATTTCCCGGCCGGCGCTGAATTCGGCGTTGCTCTTCAGAGGGACCAGGGTTGTTCCTGGTCCGAGGTCTGAAGCAATTGGATAGCTTTCCTCCAGACTGAAAATGGATATGCCCCCTCCTTCCTGGACCACTGCGTCCACTATGCCATATCGAAGGGGGAGGGCAAGACCAAGACCGGCATGGAGGAGGTCGATCCTCAGCTTGTCAAGGCAGGCCATCGCCGCGGTTGCCTCCTCTTGCGCTTTTTTTAAGTTCAAGAAAAAGCTTCGGGTCATGCCAAAACCTTCGAAGACAGCCATGAGAATAAGCAGGCCAAGACTCAGGGTGATCAAGCTTTCAATGAGGGAGAACCCCTTGCTTTTCATGGTCAAAAGTCGAGATCCCGGCTAAGAAGGAGGATGAAAACGACCCTCTTGGAAGGGGAAGACGGAGAAAAAACTATACAGACTACCTTTTTCGTTCGATCCTGGAAGTCTTCGATATTCCATTCTGTCAAAATCTCTTCTCCTGTGAAGGGGCTTCTTTCCGTTTCGTCGTAGCTTCCTTGTTTCAGGATGGGGTCATGAAAAGAAAAAGACTTGAGCGTTTCGAGTCGGGAAGACGCCAGCATCGTCGCCTCGAGGTGAAAGTCCGCGTTTCTCTTGGCGAGGAGGCATGTCAGGATGAGCTGGGCTGACCCGGTGAGCAGGAAAAAGACGAGGCTTGAGGATATGAGAACCTCGATAAGACTGAAACCATGTTTTTTCATCCTTCACCTCGATGCTCTTTGACGCTTTTTGCAAAGCGAGAGACGTGCCAGGTTAGTGACCCATTGATTTCAGGTGAAATCACGGCGATAGAGAGGCTGGGATGTCAACGCTTGTTGAAGATTGCAGAACAAACGTGCTTTTTTAGGTCAATTTTAGTTGACGATTGGAAGTTTACCCTCGGGCGAAAAATTTAACAATTTTTGGCCTTGGCATCTTGACAATTCCTCAGAATCTGCTTATTATATATTCGCCTTTTGGCGGGTTCGTCAGAAGTACCTCCTCAACCGCAAAGGTTGAAAATTTGATCTTTTGACTTCCGCCAAGTTTCTTTCTCGGGATAGAAAGAATCAGATCTTTGAATGAAAAGCGGAGCGACTTTGATTGATCCGATTTGCCAACGCTTCAGCTTGGAAAGAACTCGCAAGAGTTCTTTTATCAACTGGAGAGTTTGATCCTGGCTCAGAGTGAACGTTGGCGGCGTGCCTAACACATGCAAGTCGAACGGGCTGGTGCTTCGCGCCAGCTTCTTTAAGGGAAAGTCCTTTAAAATCCCTAACTGTAAAAACGGGGTTTTAGGGGTTTTACCCCTAAAGAGGCTAGCGCGGAGCGCTAGCCAGTGGCGAACGGGTGAGTAACACGTGGGTAATCTCCCCCCGAGTGAGGAATAAGCTCCCGAAAGGGGGTCTAATACCGCATAATACCCTGGGACATAAGCCTTCAGGGTCAAAGCCGTAAGGCGCTTGGGGATGAGCCCGCGTCCTATTAGCTAGTTGGTAGGGTAATGGCCTACCAAGGCGATGATGGGTAGCCGGCCTGAGAGGGTGACCGGCCACACTGGGACTGAGACACGGCCCAGACTCCTACGGGAGGCAGCAGTGAGGAATTTTGCGCAATGGGCGAAAGCCTGACGCAGCGACGCCGCGTGGAGGATGAAGGCCTTCGGGTTGTAAACTCCTGTCAGAGGTGAAGAAAGCCCGCCAGGGTTTGACGGTAACCTCAGAGGAAGCCCCGGCCAACTACGTGCCA
>CAYUKK010000055.1:0-7302 GCA_964445305.1 uncultured Eubacteriales bacterium | reverse complement strand
CTATGCCATTTGACACACTTTCTTCCATGCGATATAAGTCTTTATCCATGACTCAGAAAAAGGGATTTGATAACGAACGTTATTTGGCTGAGCAGACGAAGGCCATTCTCGACCGAGTCGAGAAATTCCACAACAAGCTCTATCTCGAGTTCGGGGGCAAGCTCATCTACGATTACCATGCTGCCCGCGTTCTTCCTGGCTTCGACCCGAATGTCAAAATGCGCCTCCTCCAGAAGCTTAAAGACCGAGCCGATGTCCTGCTGTGCATTTATGCTGGCGATATCGAAAAACGAAAATTACGGGCGGATTTCGGTATCACCTATGATGTCGACGCCCTCAAGCTCATCGATGATTTGGCTGATTGGGGGATTGAAGTGGGGGGAGTGGTAATCACGCGTTTCGACAACCAGGCCTCGGCCAGAGTTTTTATGAACAGACTCGAACGCCGGGGCGTAAGAGTCTACACGCATCCCTTCACCCGGGGCTACCCGACGGACATCGACCTCATCGTCAGCGATGAAGGCTACGGGGCCAATGAATATATTCAGACGGAAAAACCCCTCGTCATCGTCACCGGTCCAGGCCCGGGAAGCGGCAAGCTCGCCACGTGCCTCTCCCAGCTCTACCACGAACACAAACGCGGTCAACGAGCGGGCTACGCCAAGTTTGAGACTTTCCCCATCTGGAACATTCCCCTCAAGCATCCGGTGAATATCGCCTACGAGGCGGCCACGGCCGAAATCGGCGATTTCAACCTCATCGACCCCTACCACCTCGAGGCCTATGGAATCTCAGCCGTGAATTATAACCGGGACGTCGAGGTTTTTCCCGTGCTGAGGAGGATTCTGCAAAAAATCACGGGCGAAGAGAGCTTCTACAAGTCGCCGACGGAGATGGGTGTCAATTGCGCCGGGCTGGCTATCGTGGATGACGCTATCGTCCGTGAGGCTGCCTGCCAGGAGGTCATCCGCAGGTATTTCCGCTACCGTTGCGAGTTTGTCATGGGGTTTGTCGACCGGGAAACCGTCGAAAGGTCGGAGCTTTTGATGAAAGAGCTGGGGCTCAAACCCGAGGACAGGCCGGTGGTCGAGCCGGCGCGGCGCGCCGCTGAAGAGGCACGGAAGAAAGGTAAGGGCAATAACGGCGTTTTCTGCGGAGCGGCGATTGAGCTTAGGGATGGCACTATCGTCACCGGAAAGAATTCCCCCCTCATGCACGCTGCCTCGAGCGTTGTTCTCAACGCCGTCAAGACGATAGCGGACATACCCGACAAAATCCACCTCCTCTCCCCGGCCATCATCGAGGCTGTGGGCAACCTGAAACAGAAGATTCTCGGGGCAAAATCCGTTAGCCTCGATGTCGAGGAGGTCCTCATCGGCTTGAGCATCAACGCCTCGACAAACCCTGCCGCCGGGCTGGCTCTGGAGAAGCTGGGCGAGCTTCGGGGCTGTGAAGTCCACCTCACCCACATCCCGACTCCGGGAGATGAGGCGGGGCTGCGTCGGCTGGGCGTCAACCTGACCAGCGACCCCACTTTTTCGACCAAAAACCTGTTTATTACTTAATGAGGCAAAAACCTTTTTGGGTAAAAATTCATTTTAGAAAAAGGAGAGAAGGATGAACTTCCGCCAATGGCCCAAAGTGGCCCTTATGCTCTCTTTTTTGTTTATCGTCGTCATTGGGATTATCGTCGGGGCGCAGGCGGTAGGCCAGAAGAACGCGTGCCCCCTGCGGATTGGCCTGACCTTCCCGGCTGAGAGGTCAGCCGCACCGCTGGATGGCCGGATGCTGCTCATGATTTCTGCTGACGGCTCCAACGAGCCGCGCTTCCAGATTAACGACGGGCCGAATACCCAGCTTATCTTTGGCCTTGACGTTGAAGGTCTCAGGCCTGGCGAGCTGGCCATTTTTGATAAGGATGTGTTCGGCTATCCGCTCAAGTGTTTGGCCGAAATCCCGGCCGGCGAGTATTTTGTCCAGGGCCTTCTCAACCGCTACGAAACTTTCCACCGGAGCGACGGCCACGTTGTCAAGTTGCCCATGGATAGGGGAGAGGGACAACAGTGGAACCGAAAGCCCGGCAATTTCTTCAGCCGGCCGGCGAAAATCTACATCGATCCGAGGAAAGAGGAGCTCATCCGGATTGTCCTCGACCAGGAGATTCCGCCCATCCCCGACCCGCCGGAGACGAAATACATTAAACACGTCCGCATCCAGAGCAAGCTCCTGAGTGAGTTCTGGGGCCGTCCGATACATCTGGGAGCCCATGTTCTCCTTCCCCAAGGGTTCGACGAACACCCTGAAGCGCGCTATCCCCTTATCATCTTCCACGGCCACTTTCCTTACACCTTCGGGGGTTTCAGGGAGACTCCGCCCGACCCCAACCTCGAGCCTGATTACTCGGAACGCTTCAAGATCCATGGGTATAACCGGATTGTCCAGGAGCAAGCCTATGAGTTCTATAAATACTGGATCGCCAAGGATACTCCTCGTTTCCTCATCATCGAAATCCAGCACCCGAACCCATACTACGACGATTCCTACGCTGTGAACTCGGCCAACCTCGGTCCTTACGGCGACGCCATCACTTTCGAGCTCATTCCCTACATCGAAGAGAAATTCCGCGGCATCGGCCAGGGATGGGCGCGCTTCCTCTACGGCGGTTCGACGGGCGGCTGGGAAGCTCTGGCTGCTCAGGTCTTCTACCCTGATGAGTACAACGGCTGCTGGGCCTCGTGCCCGGACCCCATTGATTTCCGCGCTTATACCATCGTCAACATCTACGAGCACAAGAATGCCTACTACGTGGAGAGTCGATGGAAAAAAACGCCCCGGCCGGGGCGGCGGAACTACCTCGGCGAGGTGAGCTGCACGCTTGAGGAAACCAATCATCGCGAGCTCGTCCTGGGCACGAAGTCAAGGTCGGGCGACCAGTATGATATCTGGGAGGCGGTTTTCTCACCAGTCGGGCCGGATGGCTATCCGAAGCGGATCTGGAACAAGCTCACTGGAGAAATCGACCATGAAGTCGCCTCCTACTGGCGAGAGCATTACGACCTCCGCTATATCCTCGAGCGCGACTGGAAAACGCTCGGACCCAAGCTCAAGGGCAAGATTCACATCTACTGCGGCGATATGGACAACTATTATTTGAACAATGCCGTTTACCTCATGGAGGAGTTCCTGGAGAGCACGAAAGACCCTTATTACGATGGAGAAGTGGATTACGGCGACAGGGCTGAGCATTGCTGGAATGGAGACCATACTCGGCCCAATTATCTTTCCCGTCTCCGCTACCACCAGATGCATATCCCCAAGATTATGGAGCGGATCAAGAAATCAGCCCCACCCGGAGCTGATTTGACAAGCTGGCGGTATTAGTGCTTTGACGGAGCCAGCCTTTGCAGGGACGCTTAGAGAGGGCAGAGAATTCGAAGGAAAAAGAGGAAGAGGAAGAAGGGTGGCCAAGAATCTTGCTTGGCTCGCCCGGCCAACGAGGAAAGGATGGAAGAGAAGAGAGCATATTATCATTCTCCTATAGGAATTATAGAAATAATAGGAAAAAGGGATGGCCTAACCTCCATCACCTTTGCTCGTCGACGGAGCGGTCATTCCCCTCAGCCGGCGGCCTGGGTCAAAGCATGCGTTCGCCAGCTGGATGAGTACTTCACCGGAAAAAGGAAGCGATTTTCGCTCTCCCTCTACCTCGAGGGAACGGATTTTGAGAAGAAAGTCTGGACAGCCGTCAGCCGGATTCCTTTTGGCCAAACGGCATCCTATCGAGATATCGCCGGGGCGGTGGGTAATGGGCGAGCTACGCGGGCGGTAGGAAACGCCAACCGTGCCAACAGGTTCGCTATCGTTATTCCCTGTCATCGGGTTATCGGAAGCGACGGGAGCCTGGTTGGCTATGGCGGCGGCTTATGGCGGAAGAAATGGCTCCTGGCCCACGAACAGAAGAGCACTCAACAGGAAGCCAAAGAAAGGGGGTAAAATCCGTTGGAGAAAAAGAAAGGTCACTATCTTGGGACCGAGATTGAGGGCAAATGGTGGAAGCGATACAGGAAGTCGCCGTTTCTGGCCCGAGGATGGGGCGAGTATTGGCTCAATGGAGAGGGGTTCTATTTTCTGCGCTACTTCACGGAAAAACCCATCTTCCTCCCTTTCCGTCAGATTGTCGATGTCAAAACGGGCAAATGGCACTCGGGAAGGTGGGCCGGAGGGAAAGTTGTCATCAAGATTATCTGGGAAGAGCAAGGGCAAAGGCTGAGCTCGGGTTTTGTCCTTGCCGGTGGCCGAGAAGAGCTTTGGCGCGTCCGGCCGGAACTGATAAAACTCGCCACGGCCGGAAAGGAGAGGAAGGAGGCCTCATGAAAAAGAGAAAGTGGACCGTTTTTCTCTTTATCGGTTTCTTGGCGGCCAGCCTTTCTTGTGTCAAACGCGCTCCAGGCGAGGCAGAGCTTCAAAGGTTCCCCCTCGATAGCCTCGAGGGTGTCCTCACCCGCTCCGGGGTTGAGTTCGACCGGCAGGTCTCGAGCGACGGCAAAGGCTCGGTGAAGATTACGGCCAGCGAAGGGGGAATCTTCCGGCTCTTTGAACTCGGCGACATCGACATCGAGGAGGCTGTCCTCGTTTACCGGGCCAGGCTTCGGACAGAGGATGCGGAAGGCCCTGTCTACCTTGAAATGCTGTGCCATTTCGAGGGAAAGGGAGAGTTTTTCTCCCGCGGCCTCAATTCCCCTCTCCGGGGAACGGTCGAGTGGACGACCCACGAAATACCTTTCCTCCTGAAAAAGGGGGAAAATCCCGACAACATCAAGCTCAACATCGTGTGCGAGGGGCCGGGAACTGTTTGGGTCGACGATATCCGCCTCTTGAAAAGAAAAATTTCAAAATAGGATGAAATTTGATTTTTGCCTGGCCTGGAACTGGGAGTACGACGCAGATTTCGTGGCCATCCTGAGAGAAGCTCTCCACAGCCGCGGCCTGAGCATGCTTGAAATTACTCCCGAGACCCTGGCCAACACCCTGGAAGCCCTGAAGAGAGAGGAGGTCGATTTTTCCTTTTTCCTCGACCGGGCTTCGGAGGCGGATGAAGCTTTCCTGCCGCTTGTCCAATGGGCCGAGATGCGAGGTGCCCGCTGTATCAACCCCCATGAGAGGTCGCTCCACGCCATGAACAAGGCCTCCATGCACCTCGAGTTTATCACCGCGGGAATCCACACGCCCTACACGATCATCCTCCCGCCTTACCATGAGGCGCCGAGTTTGCCCCCTTTTCTCGACCTTAGTCCCCTGGGCGATAAGTTCACCATCAAGCCGGCTCACGGCGGAGGGGGGGAGGGAGTCATCACGGAGGCCACATCCTTGGAAAGTATCCAGGCCTGCCGCCAGGAATTTCCAGCCGATTTCTACCTCCTTCAGGCCCAAGTTGTCCCGGCCATAAGGGGTGAGCGGCCAGCCTGGTTTCGCGTTCTTTTTTGCCGTGGTCGCGTCTACCCATGTTGGTGGGACACGCGGACGCATATTTATACGCCCGTTACCAGGAGAGAAGAAAGGTCTTTTCGGCTGAGCCCCCTCAGGGAGACGACACAGCGGATCGCTCAAGTCTGCGGTCTGGGCATGTTCTCGACGGAGATTGCCCTGACCGAAGAAGATTTATTCGTGGCGGTGGATTATGTCAATGACCAGATTGACCTTCGTCTGAAATCGAAAGCCGATGACGGTGTCCCCGATGAGATCGTGCGCGACATTGCCCACCGCTTGGCCGAGCTCGCCTCCTCCTGAAATCGGGACATTGGCCTTACTTTAAAGCTTCAACCCCTGGCCAAACTCGAGCAGGGCTTTTACGACCTCTTCATGGGTGAGCGAGGTTCCGTCCTGGGGGGAGTCGATGATGCGATAATTGAAAAAGGGGCAATTGCCCTCGTACCAGCGAAAAGCGAAAGGCCGGCCGCTCGAAAGCCGCTTGGCCTCTTCCTTCTGGTTTAAGAGGCTGCCCAGGCCTTTAAGGTAGATTCCCTGCGCCGGGTCGACGCCCAAAATAAAGCGTTTGTCGCCAAAATTGGTCATCGAGAGAGCAAACCCTGAGCCGAGGGCGGCATGCTCGATATCGCGCCGCGCCCATTCTTTGAGCAAGAAACTCGATGGGTTGCGGACGATGAGGCCATCCACTTTTTTCTTCCCTGAATGAGTGGCCAGGGGAAGCTCGAGCTGAACTTTTAGTCCTTTGTGCACATCGTCCAGGTAATGGAAATAATCATCTTCGATTTTTCGCATGGCGCGTTCATAGCGGTCGATGCCAGCGAAGAGACGGCGGTTACTGATGATTTCGTAGCCCTCCCCCGCCTTGGTGTAGAGAAACCTCATCAATTTAAGACCTTCGCTGACCCGCTCCAGGTTGGCCTCTCCTTCCTCCTTTTTGGCGCCCGAAAAGAGAGCCCGCAGGATGGAGTAAGGGGTGGCGGTGAGGTCGATGTCCCGGGGCAAGGAAGCGGAATCGACCATTTTGGCATAGCTGGCGATTTTTTCCATCGGGCCATCCATTCGGCCGAGCTCGTGGAGCTTATGGACGAGAAAAATAGAAGCCACCGCATCAAAATCAGGCAGGCGATGGGTGATGATCCTTAGCCTGGTCGCCTCCCCGGCTGAGCTCTTCCCCCAGCCTCGGAGGTGGTCGAGGACAAGGCCGGGATACCTGGCGAGGAGCGAGGCCGTGCATTCCGGCTCAGCTTCGGGATGGTGGTGGTCGATAACCCCCGGGACTGTCTTCATGCCGACGTCAAGGACGATGACTCCAGGCTGGGGCGAAAAAACCTCGCCGTAGTTGACGAATTCGTATTCATAGCTGACATACATGGCGATGGCCTAATATACCAAATTCGGTCAGGTTTCATCCAGCCTCTGGTGCTACCTGAAATTGCCGATGGGAGCTTCGTGTGTGGCGAGATAGCTTTCGATTATGCAAAATAAGGGCCACAGGCCGACACCCGATAGGTGGTGTGGTTCAGGGGCCGACCTTACCCGAGACGCTGACCGCTGTTCCCCTCCTAATTCCCTAGGAGGGGTAGGGATGGTTAATATATAAAAAACAAAGCTTTCGATAGCGTCTCGGAAAGCCGACCCTAGCGTTTGATGCCAAGGGGAACAGTCGAGGGGTTTGGGTGAGGAAGCCCGTCGAAGCCTGAGCGGGCATGGTTTCTCGAGCGAAGCGAGAGAAGAGCGAAGGCTGAGTCGGAGCGAGTTTCCTCGCTGGGGAAACGAGCGGGCTTCGGAATCCCAACCCCGAGCCTGGCCGGGGGT
>CAYUKK010000054.1:0-9977 GCA_964445305.1 uncultured Eubacteriales bacterium | reverse complement strand
ACGCCGACCCGAGCGTTTGATGCTAAGGGAAACAGGCGAGGGGTTGGGTGAGGAAGCCCGTCGAAGCCTGAGCGGGCATGGTTTCTCGAGCAAGGCGAGAGAAGAGCGAAGGCTGAGTCGGAGCGAGTTTCCTCGCTGGGGAAACGAGCGTGCTTCGGAATCCCAACTCCGAGCCTGGCCGGGGGTGAACCGCGACAGGACCCGTCGGGTGATTCTATCGGCAATCTTGGAACAAGAGCTGGTCGGTCGTTGACAAGGCGAATTCATTTGTCTTAAAATGGGCTCTCCGAGCGTAGACCATAAGGAGGACATCATGGCGACGAAAGCCGAACCGAATGTCGTTCCGCTGTGCGACGTTCTGCTCGTTCTGCTCATCATTTTCATGGTCATCACGCCCATCGTTCAGAAGGGGATGGACGTCAAACTCCCTGAAACCCAGGCGGATACTTCTGCCGGCACACCAGCCGGCCTCATCGTCCTGACTCTCCACCGAGACCTCACCGTCGATATCAACCAGGAGAAAATCGAGCTCCGCCAGCTCCAGGACCGTCTCCAGTCCATTTATGCGGCCCGTCAGGATAAAACTATCTTTATCCGGGCGGACGCAAAGCTCCCTTACAGTCGTATCGTCGAACTCATCGACATTGCCAAAGGAGCAGGAGTAGAAGTCTTAGGAATTATCCCCGAGTACTTTGAAGAGGAAGGCACCTGACCTCGAGAAAAGGACCGGAATCGGGCAAAAAGCCGATTACTTGATGGGCCCAATAACCTCGCGAGAGATAACGAGGCGCTGGATTTCGTTCGTGCCCTCATAAATCTGGAGCAGCTTGGCATCCCGCATCAATTTCTCCACGGGATAATCCTTCATATAACCGTAGCCGCCGAAAATCTGGACCACCTCGACCGTCGTCCGCATAGCCACGTCGGCCCCGAAGCACTTGGCCATGGCCGACTCCTTGCCGCAAGGCTTTCCCCGGTCCATGAGCCACGCCGAATACCAGACAAGGAGGCGGGCGGCGTTGATTTCCATGGCCATCTGGGCGATCTTGAACGCCGTGTTCTGGAAGGTGGCGATGGGTTTGCCAAACTGAGTCCTCGTCTTGGCATAGTCGATCGCATACTCGAGAGCCGTCCGGGCCACACCGACGCCCGCGGCTCCCACCGACGCCCGTGTCTTGTCGAGAGTTTTCATGGCCACATAGAAGCCCATCCCCTCCTTGGCCAGAAGGTTGGCCTCGGGAACTCGGACATCCTCGAAGAAAAGCTCGGTCGTGTTGGAGGCACGATGGCCCATCTTGTCCTCTTCCTTGCCGACGGTGATTCCAGGCGTCTCCCGGGGAACGATGAAAGCGCTTATTCCCCGCGGTCCTTTTTCCGGGTCAGAATTGGCGAAAACAACGTAGAGACTGGCAATGCCCCCGTTGGTGATGAAACATTTGGAACCGTTGATGACGTACTCCGAGCCAATTTTTCTGGCCGTTGTCTTGAGCGAGGACGCATCCGAACCAGCCTCCCTTTCGGTCAGACAGAAAGAAGCAAACGATAATTTTTCGGTGCAAGGAGTCAGGAATTTTTTCTTTTGTTCATCCGTGCCGAAAAGGATGATCGGCGTAAAAGCCAGCGAGCTGGCCATGATCGTCGTGAACATCCCAGCGCAACCGGCAGCCAGTTCCTCGCTGAGGATGGCTATGTCCAGCTCCTTCAACCCACCTCCGCCATATTCCTCGGGGATGTTGCAGGTGATGAAGCCCGCATCGAAAGCTTTTTTCATGATATCTCCGGGGAATTCATCGCCCTTATCATACCTGGCCGCGTTGGGTCTCATCTCCTTCACGGCGAACTCACGCGCCATGGCTTGAAGGGCCAGTTGCTCATCCGTTAAACTGAAGTCAATCACGCTTTCCTCCTCTCGGGTTTTTCTCTCTTTCAAGCATGAATCGCTTTCCCTTATATAATGGACGGTAGAGGAAGTCAACGGGCTGGTTTTTCGGACCAGATGAATTTTTCGCGAGTCATGGCCAAGACCGGCCTCGACACCCCCAGGACTTTTTGGACAATGTCTTGACTCCGCCAACCGCGGCCCGCTGCGCTATCCACGCGGAGGTAGAGCTTTTTCTTCCTTCTATGGAGGGTGAATTCCAGCAGTGGGCTTTGGCCCGACATGGCCAGGGAGGAAAGTGCCTGGTTGATAAACTCAAGGCTATCCAGATGAGCCAACCCCATCTCTTTCTTCTTTCTATCCACAGCTTCCATGACTTCCTCCTGGCTTAGGTCTAAGGAATAAACGCTTTCCTTGATCCTTTGCTGAAGGGGCAAGGCCGCGGCCTCGAGCTGGTTCATCCGGAGAATCCTGATGCCCCGAGGCATCGCACGATTCATGCGGCGGACAAAGGCTTTGGCCTCCAAATCAAGGCGGGCTCGGAACTCAAAACATTCTTCCCTGCCCTCCATCCCCAGCGGCAAAGCAGGAGCATAGATGATGAGCATTTTCGGGTGGAAGCCCGAGGAGAAAGCTGGGTGAACGCCCGCCCGCCGCAGCGCCCTCTGAAGCTGGCGGATTGTATCCAGGTGGGAAAGAAAGCGCGCCGGACCGGTTTTTGAGTAAAAGACAACGTAGCGACGCATCGTCTCCGCAGGCCGGCCAAAAGAAGGCCAGGAGAATTTCTTAAATGTTCCGGCGGCAATCCCGCTCTTTAGCTTGGGCAGGGGAAGAGCGCATCCCTGACAGCGCCGGCAATCGGTTTCAAAGCAGGATAAGGTTTTCTCTTCGCGGAGGGCTTTTTCCCATTCCTTAAGAAAATGAGCATTTTTCATTCCCGAATCGATGTGACTCCAGGGCAGCGGTGCTCCAGGGTTCAAACCTCCCAGATAAAGGTGATAATCCAGACCTCTTGTCTCGAAGGCTGCCTCCCAACGGGAGAAATCGAAAAGGTCCTTCCAGCCATCGAACCGGGCACCCCTCCGCCATGCGTCGATGATGACATTGCCGAGCCGACAATCGCCGCGCGAAAAAATGGCCTCGAGGACAGAGTTCATCACCGGCTGTTCCTTAAGCCTAACCGAACGGAATCTGGCCAGCCGGCGCCGAAGGAAATCTTGTTTCTCCCTCAAGCGCTCAGGTGTTTCCATGGCTACCCACTGAAAAGGTGTGTGTGGCTTGGGAATGAAAGAAGAAAGGGTGATGTTGAGCTGAGGCGGCGAATGGAGAATTCTTTTGCCCCGATGCACCACCTCTTCGACCAAGTCCACTATTCCCTGTAAATCAGATTCTCTTTCTGTGGGCAAGCCAATCATGAAATAGAGCTTGAGGAGTCGCCAGCCGTTCTGGAAAGCGTTTTCGGCGGCGCGGAGGATGTCTTCATCGCTCAGGCTCTTATTAATGACCTGACGAAGCCGGGCCGTGCCCGCTTCTGGAGCCAGGGTGAAGCCAGTTTTTCGCACCTGGGCGATGCTCTCAGCCAGAGTCGTCGAGAGGCCCTTGGGCCGCAAGGAGGAAACAGAAAGGGAGATTTTGGCGCTTTCGAGCTCCCCCATGAGGGCTTCGACGGTCTCGTCGAGCCAGGGATAATCTCCGGCCGAGAGAGCGGATAAAGAAACATCTTCATAGCCCGTGGCGGCCAGGCTCCGGCACCCTCTCCAGACGACTTCCCGCGGCGAGCGGCAGCGAAACGGATGGTAAAGGCTTGTCGCCTGGCAAAATCGGCATTTCTGGGGGCATCCTCTGGCGATTTCAACGGCCACCCTATCGAAGACTGTCTGGACATTGGGCACAACAATCTTCTCGGGCAATAGGGCTCTGTTCAGGTTGGAAATCGTCCTTTTTCGAATGACCAGGGGATAGCCGGCAGTCGGACGCCTAGCGAGGAGAGAAGAACCGGCGGGTTCATAAGGAGCGTAGAAATTGGGCACGTAGACCCCCTGAAGTTGCGCCCAAGCGGCGAGGATTTCTTCCCGCCTGGACTTCTTTTTCTTCAAGCTCAAAAAAACTCGCACCATTTCGGGAAAAGCCTCCTCCCCGTCGCCGATGAGAAAGGCATCGAAGAGTTCGGAGACAGGCTCGGGGTTGAAGGCGGCCGGTCCACCGGCAATGACCAACGGCTCGGTCTCTTTTCTATCTCTCGAAAAGAAAGGGATCCCGGCTAAATCGAGAACAGTCAAAATGTTAGAATAATTGAGTTCGTAAAGAAGGGAAAAACCAAGGATGTCAAACTCGCGCAGAGGACGCCGGCTTTCCAGGGAAAAGAGGGGTAATCCCCGCTGGCGGAGGGAGAGTTCAAAATCCGGCCAGGGAGCGAAAGCTCGCTCGGCCAGCCACGCCGGGTGACGGTTAAGAACCGCGTAAAGGATTTTTTGCCCCAGGTAGGACATGCCTATTTCGTAGACATCAGGAAAAATGAGGGCAATTCTCGCCTCGACCCCTTCAAAATCCTTCTTGACCTCGTTCCACTCTCCCCCTGCATAGCGGCCAGGCTTCTCGACCTCACCCAGAATCTTTTCCAGCGTTTTTTCGTTGAGGGCAGACATTCGCTCAGATGTTGGCGAACCTTCTCATTTTCACGTTGAGGACCAGAGCAACCCCGATATAATTGGCCAGAAGCGAAGAGCCTCCATAGCTCAACAGAGGCAAGGGAATGCCGATGATCGGGAAAACCCCCACCACCATGGCGATATTGACGAAAGTCTGAAAAGTGAGCATGGCGCCGACAAGAAAAATGATATAAATGCCAGGCCGGTCTCGCGACTTTTCAACCGAGCTAAAAACGCGCCTCAGCAAGGAAAAGCAAAGCAGGAGGACGACGGCTGCGCCCACAAAACCCAGCTCTTCTCCGATGACCGAAAAAATGAAATCCGTGTGTCGAGCGGGAAGGAATCGAAGCTGACTCTGGGTTCCCTTCTTGTATCCTTTGCCGAGAAAACCGCCCGAGCCAAGGGCGATCCGGCTCTGGAGGGTTTGATAGCCGGCTCCGCGAGGGTCTCGGCCAGGGAAGACGACCGACGTCACCCTCCTCTTCTGGTATTCCTTGAGGTAAAACCTCCAGCTGGCCCCTCCGGCCAGGCAGAGGAAGATGGTGATCCAGATAAGGGCCTTGCGCTTGAGGCCAGCCAACACCCAAGCGGCCAAGAGCAGGGGAAGAAAGCAAATCGCCGTGCCCAAATCAGGCTGGCAGACAACGAGGAAGAAGGGGACTCCGACGAGGGCCGCGCTCGTCAGCATATCTCGAGTGGAAAGTAGCATGCCTTTATCCCGGGAAAAGAGCTTTGCTAAAACGAGGATAAGGACAATCTTCGCCACTTCGGAGGGCTGAGCCTGGAAGGAGCTCAATCGAATCCAGCTTTTCGCTCCAGCGATGCCCCGGGCGAGGAATAACATCCCAAAGAGCACGAGAATCACAAGACCATAAGCGTAGTAAGAATAGGCCAATAAAATTTTGTAGTCGACAGTAAGGAACAGAAAAAGAGTTAGCAAGCCCACCGCGATCCAAGCAAGCTGGCGAAGATAATAGTTTCCAGGCAAGTAGTGAGAAGAGCTGTAAATGAAAGCCACGCCGACCAGAGAGTTGAAGAGAAGAAGTCCGAGGAGGAACCAATCGATGTTCTCGAAGAGACGGCGGTCAATCATATTTTTTCCTGAACAGCTCAAAAAGTTCTTTGGCCAGAGGAGCGGCCGTCGCTCCCCCCATTCCCCCATACTCGACAAGGACAGTGACCACAACTTGCGGATTGTCCCGGGGAGCAAAGCCGGTAAACCAGGAATGGGTCTTGATTTCTTTCTTCATTTTTTCAGCTCGCTCCCGTGAAACAATCTGCGTCGACCCCGTCTTGCCACAAACATGAAACCCTTCAACTTTGGCGGCCCGGCCTGTCCCCTCCTCATTGACGCTTTTCCACATTCCTTTGATGACAACCTCGAAATCCTGAGGTCGAATCCTGGAAGTGGACTGAGTCAAAGGTTCGCCATCAGACAACGGAATGGAACCCCCCGACCGGAGAATACGGGGTGTTACTCGAGCACCCCGATTGGCGATGAGGGCCGTGAAGACAGCTACCTGGAGGGGCGTCACCACAACAGGCCCTTGACCTATGGAAACGGAGATCGTTTCTCCAGCAAACCAGGGAGTCTTTCTGACCTTCTGGCTCCAGGCCGGAGAAGGGATAACACCAGGCTTTTCGCCATCGATATCCACACCTGTCACGGCTCCCAGCCCGAGCTCCTGGGCATACTCAGCGATCCGTTCGATGCCCATCCGTCGCCCTGTCTGGTAAAAATAGATATTGCATGATTGCCGGATGGCCTCGGTGAGGTTGAGCACTCCGTGCCCGCCCGCGAACCAGCAAGAAAAAGGACGGCCGTAGAGCTGCACCGTGCCGCCGCAAAAAAAGGCCGTCTGCTCGGTGACGACACCCGAATCCAAGCCACCCAGGGCCAGGGCGAGCTTGAAAATGGAGCCAGGAGCGTATAAACCCCGGATAGCCCTGTTCTCCAGAGGATGGTCAGGGCGATTGACGAGAGCCATCCATTCCTCTGGAGTAAACCGGGTAATGAACTTGTTAGGGTCAAAAGTGGGAAAGCTGGCCAGAGCGAGGAGCTCACCTCTTTTCGGGTCAAGGACGATAATCGCCCCCTCCCTCCCTTCGAGGAGTTCGGTCGCCTTTTTCTGCAAATCGAAATCCAGGTTAAGGACGAGCGTTTGTCCGGGTTGAGGCTCCACCCTGGCTAAAACTTGCCTTGGCCGACCTTGGCTGTCCACCACCTCGGCGAGCCTGCCGTTCGCGCCTTCAAGCAGGGATTCGTATTGCCGCTCCACCCCGGTCCGGCCGACCAAATCTCCCAGGTTCTTTCGCCTGAATTTTTCACTCTTGAGCTCTTCGGGCGTGAGCTCCTGGAGATAGCCAAGGACGTGCGCCGCTAAGCTCCCAAAAGGATAGAAGCGCCGCGGGTCCACTTCGACAATGAGCTCGGGGAATTCCAGCTTTCTGGCTTCGATCCGAGACACCTCCTCCAGGCTCAAGTTATCCCTGACGACGATGGGCATAAAAAGGGGCCAGGACTCGTACTTGGCCATTCTCAGGCGAAGAGTCTCTTCCTCGATGCCCAGAAGCTGGCTGATTTTCGGAAGCGAGAGGGCATGATTCTGGCAGTTCTCCCGGATGATCGACGCCTTGAAAGAGGCGGCGTTGTCGGCCAGGATGACACCCTGCCGATCGAGGATCAATCCCCGAGGTGCCGCTAACACGGATTCGCGGATGCGGTTGGATTCAGCGAGCTTCCAGTATTTTTCATGATCAAGGATCTGGACTTTCCAGAGGGAAAAGAGCAAGACGAGAAAAAAGATGCCGACCGCAATGACCGTTCCTTTGGTCCGCCTTAAGAAGGGGGACAGGTCTTCATAAATTCGGGTCCTTTCCATGCCCGCGCTCAGGCAACCTCCTCTTCTTTCCTCCCCATGGCCTGAAAGGAGATGGTTACAACAAGAGCAGTCGTCAACGGCTGAAGGAGAAGCCATCCGCCTCCTATGCCTAAGCCCTCGCTGAAAAGAAACATGACCATCGCCTTCCAAAGGACGAGCTCAATGGCGGCCATGACCAGCACGAAGACGAAGTTTCGGCCGGGCGGCAGGACGTTGATTTTTCGACTGACGAGCCCAGCGCCGAACCCGAGCAATGTCTTGGTCAGCCCAGCAACGCCAAAAACACCCAGCGAAAACGTATCCTGGAGAAGGCCACAAATCGTGCCTGTGACGGCGCCAAATACCTCATGCCTGACCAGGCTAAAATAAAGGACAATCCAGGTAAAGGGATTAAGTATCATGACCAGAAAAGGCGAAATCTTCCCCAGCAAAGAAAAAATGAGGAGAGCCAGCAGGAGCCCGATGATGAGCTGGCTAACGTAGCTCCGCTTGAGCATTGCTCACTCCTGACGGTGAACGGTCGGTGCCACAACGGCCACACGATCGAGGTCGGAAAAATCAAAGAAGGGTTCCACTTCAATCTTTTTGAAGATGGATGCATCCTCGGAAATGGCCACGATCCTTCCCACGGGTATCCCCGACGGATAGATGCCATCGTAACCAGAAGTCAAGACTTCCTCGCCCACCTGGACATCCCTGTTCGTCTTGAGGATGTATTTGATCCGGCATTTTCCCTTGCTGTCTCCCTCCAGAACTCCGACGACTCGGTGACGCTCGGTCAGAACGCCCACGCCGCAATCTTCGTCCGTGATGAGCTGAACTCGAGATTGCCGCAGTGTAACAGGCTCGACCACCCGACCGATGAGACGGCCCTGCCGGTCGAGAACGACCATGTCTTCCTTCATGCCATCAAGCCTACCCCTGTTCAAAATGACAGATTTGTAGACCTGCCCAGAATCCACTCCGATGACCGATGCCACGATAACTGAAAGAGACAGGTGGGCAAGAGACCGCTGAACTTCCTCGGCGGCCCTGAACTCGGCCAGAGCGCGCTGGAGAAGCAAGTTTTCCTGGCGAAGAGAAAAAAGCTCTTCTCTTAACCTTTGATTCTGGGCCTGGACGTGGCGGAGATAGAAATACCTGTGCCATAGAGAATTGATTTTTTGGGAGATGGAAACCACGCCATGCCCGATGGGGGTGAAGACGGCAAAAACAGCCTTTTCCAAGATGGTTGGCCGCTCGCCTCGGGGCACTTGAATGGAAATCAAGACCAGATGGAAGAAAACCAGGCTAAAAAGAAGGACGATCTTGTGTTTTTCTTTCACGCCCCATCAATTGAGAGCAATCTTCTTCAAGAGGTCAAGGTCATCGAGGAGTTTGCCCGCGCCAATGACGACGTTGGCCAGCGGGTCCTCGGTCACGAAAACCGGAAGCTGCGTTTCCTCGCGGAGCCGCTTGTCAAAATTCCTGAGAAGAGCGCCCCCTCCAGTGAGGACAATGCCCCGGTCAATGATGTCCGCCGAGAGCTCCGGCGGCGTCCTCTCCAGAGCAATGCGCACGGCGTTGACAATAGAAGAGACAACATCCTCGAGGGCCTCTCGAATCTCTTGGTCGTCGACAACGATGGTCTTGGGAATTCCCTCGCGAAGGTCTCGCCCTTTGATTTCCATCGTCATGGGTTCGTCCAAGGGGTAAGCCGAACCGATCTGCATCTTGACGTGCTCGGCCGACTTTTCGCCGATGAGGAGGTTGTATTTTTTCTTCAAGTATTGGATGATCTCCTCGTCCATCTCATTCCCAGCCACCCGGATGGAATGATTGAAAACGATGCCGTTGAGGGAGATGACAGCGATATCCGTCGTTCCGCCACCGATATCGACAATCATGTTGCCTGTCGGCTCCGAGATGGGCAAATCAGCGCCCACGGCCGCAGTCATGGGCTGCTCAACGAGATAGACCTCCGATGCCTTGGCTCGCATGGCCACATCCTTAACGGCGCGTCTCTCCACTTGGGTAATTCCCGTGGGGATGCCGATAACAATCCTCGGCCGCAACCAGAAACCCTGGTTGTTGGTGGCTTTCTTGATAAAATAGTCGAGCATCTTCTCGGCCACCTCGAAATCGGCGATGACTCCATCCCGCATAGGTTTGATGGCCGCTACCGTAGCCGGGGTCTTCCCCAGCATTTCCTTAGCTCGGCTGCCCACCGCTTCGACTTTGCCTGTCATCTTGTTGATGACGACAATCGAAGGCTCCTGAACGATTATCCCCTTCCCCTTAAGATAAACGAGAGTGTTGGCCGTCCCCAGATCAATGGCTAAGTCACAGAAAAGACGGTCCTTTAGCCAGCTCAGGATGCTCATGGCGCTCCTATGTCGAGTGTATTTTAAACCAGTCTTCTGTCGTTTGCAAGCCAGAATTCCTTGACTCAGCGATTCCGCAACTTCCTCAGGAAGAGCGGCTTAAGAGGGGAAAACACGGCCTATTGCTTTTAGCAGATTCGCAGACCGTCGAGATTTTTGGCCCAAAAGGGGCATTTTTGGCTCAAAAATTGAGTCCAAGCTAGAC
>CAYUKK010000053.1:0-10467 GCA_964445305.1 uncultured Eubacteriales bacterium | reverse complement strand
CTCAGGCTTCGACGGGCTTCCTCACCCAAACCCCTCGCCTGTTTCCGCCAATTCTCCAATGGGGATTAATGGGCCTTACAACCAGCATCGGGAAAGTGCGTGTGGAGGCTCGGGGTTGGGATTGCGAAGCCTGCTCGGGTCGGCTTTCTGAGGCGCTATCGAAAGCTTTATTCCCCTACCCCTCCTAGGGAATGAGGAAGGGAACAATGGTCAGCGTCTCGGGTAAGGTCGGCCCCCGAACCACGCCACCCCTCGGCTTTGTGACCAGAGCCGAACCCCTGCCGATGCAAGCGTTGTGGGGGGCAGGCGCCGTGTCGCTCATTCTCAAGGACAGTTTTGTTATGGTCAAGGGAAAGAGTCGCGTCCGGATCGGCCAAGCCAAGGACTATATCTAATTAATTGATATTAATTAGATTACCTTGATTCAGCCCCGTATAGGTGGTCATTGATTTTTCGCCGGGTTTAGGCTATAGTAGTTATGTTAAATGAGAATAATTCTCATTTAACAGAAGTGAAAATGAGGCCAGTCCAATGATGAGCTTGCTCCAGGCTCCCAGAGGAAGGATGCTCAGAATTGTCGCCATCCTCGGCGGAGAAGGCGTGCGTCGACGGCTCTTCGCCCTCGGTTTCCATAAAGACGACCTGGTCGAGGTCAACGCCCAGGGGATTCTTCGGGGCCCTATCCTGGTCAAAAATTTGAGCACGGATACGAGCGTCGCCTTAGGTCGGGGGATTGCCCAAAAGATCATGGTTGATTTCGTGCCCGATGAAAAATAGTTTTCCCGTTGTCATCTTCATCGGACAGCCAAACTGTGGGAAGAGCACTCTCTTTAACGCTATCGCTGGCCCCAAGGCAGAAACTTCCAATTTTCCCGGGACGACCGTTAAACATACGCACAGCCGAGTCAATGTGGGGGGACGAATCCTCAATATTGTTGACCTCCCCGGTACCTATTCCCTCAACCCTTCTGACCCTGCAGAAAAAGTGGTCCTGACGCATCTTTTTAAGGAAAAGCCCGACCTCATCATCAACGTTGTCGACGCTTCCATCCTTGGGCGGAGCCTCGAGCTGACCCTGGAGCTACTCGAGCTTGAATACCCCATGGTCATTGCCCTGAACATGATGGACCTGGCTGAAAAGAAGGGCATCCGCATTGACCCTCATCGCCTGGGAAATATTCTCGGCGTGCGGGCCGTGCCCACGGTGGCTTCCCATGGTCGCGGTATCAATGAGCTCATGAAGGCAACTTTCGCTTGCCTTGATGGAGGTTGTCTTCCGCCGTCACTTCCATTTTCTCCCGACGTGGAAGAAGAAGTCAGACGATTGGCTGCAAGAATCCCGGACGGTATTGGCCTTGTCGCCAACCGGAGGTTTACAGCTATCAAGCTGCTTGAAAAGGGCGAAGCATTCTGCCGAGATATTGTTCATACCATCAACCCCCTTTTTGACCAGGAGCTCACCCAGGCAAAAAAAAGAATCGAGGCCAAAAGGCAGGCCCCGGCTTATGAAGCCATTGCCGCGGAGAGACATCATCTCGCCTTCAAAATCCTCGAGCAGGTCAGCCGGGTCCAGCGCGGCCCCCAGCTGAGCTGGGAAGGTCGGGTCGACGCGGTCCTTATGCATCCGCTCCTTGGCTATCCGATTCTGGCTGGTGTTTTTTTTCTCTTCTTCTTTCTCATCTTCAAGGTAGGAGGTCCCCTCGAAGCTTTCCTTCTTGGTCCTCTAACCCATTTCCGGGAGTCCCTTTCAGGCTTTCTGGGCTCTGGCCTCCTCTACCACGGGGTTGACGGCCTCGTCCAGGGAATCGGCGGCGGCATCGCTATCGTCTTGCCCTACTTCCTGCCCCTCCTTTTCTTGATGGCCTTCCTCGAAGATTTGGGTTATCTGGCCCGAGCTGGCTTCTTGCTCGATACCTTCATGCACCGCATCGGCCTGCATGGCAAGTCCGTTTCTCCCTTCATCCTCGGGTTTGGCTGCAACGTGCCGGCCATCCTCTCGACGCGGACCCTGGAATCGCATCGGGACCGCATCATCACCTCGCTCCTCATTCCTTTCATCCCCTGTTCGGCCCGGACGACGATCATCCTGGCCCTTGTCGCTTTCTACCTCGGGCCCGTCTGGGCTCTCAGTTTCTATTTTTTGAACCTTCTCGTAGTCGCTTTAATCGGACGCATCCTGACCTTTTTTTTCAGGGCTCCCTCACCGGGTTTGATCCTGGAGATTCCCACCCTCAAAGCGCCTTCGCTCAAGAAAATGGCGAGCAAGACATGGCTTGACTTGAGGGCCTTCATGAGATTTGCCTGGCCCATCCTCATCGTTGGAAGCTTTATTCTGAGCCTTTTCCAGTATTTTGGCCTGGACAGATTTTTTAACTCCCTTTTTTCCCCTCTGGTTGTTCATGGTCTTGGGCTGCCGCACGAGCTTGGCATCACGCTCGTCTTCGGGTTCTTGAGGAAGGAGCTTTCCTTGATCATGATGCTCCAGGCTCTGGGCGTCCGCTACTCTGACCTCCTCACTGTCATCTCCAAACAGCAGATTTTGATCTTCACAGTTTTTGTGAGCTTTTTTATCCCCTGCCTTTCCACCTTCGCTATCCTTTGGCGAGAAGTGGGCAGAAGGATAGCCTTCCTCTCCGCCGGCTTGAGCATCACAGCAGCCATCGCGCTCAGCCTGTTTGTCCGGGCAATCCTTTGACTTGGGGAGCGTCTGATAATAATCCGTTTTCTTTTTTCAAACCTCAACGAAGTTGACAGGGAAAGAAGCTGTCTGGTATAAGGAGGCCGGCATGGCTGAAAAAATCCTTTATTTATCGCGAGAGGATGTGGCCGGCCTCGACCTCCCCATGGAGGAAATCATCACCGCTCTCGAGAAGATGTTCCGGGAAAAGGGGGAGGGTAGGGTGGAGATGCCCCCCAAGCCGGGCGTCCATCCCCGTCCAGATTCCTTCATTCACGCCATGCCAGCTTATATCCCGGCGCTTGGCGCAGTGGGAATGAAATGGGTGAGCGGCTATCCGGAGAATCCGAAGCGAGGCCTTCCCTATATCAGCGGCTTGATCATCCTCAACGATCAAGACACGGGTTTGCCCACGGCTGTTATGGACTGCACGTGGATTACTGCCAAGAGGACGGGCGCGGCCACGGCGGTAGCCGCCAAATACCTGGCCCGGCCGGACTCCGAAGTCTGTGGCGTCCTTGGCTGCGGGGTCCAGGGGAGGAGCAACCTCGAGGCCCTTCGCCTTCTTTTTCCCATCAAGCGCGTTCTCGCCTACGACATCAACGCCCGCGCCTTGGCCGACTACGTCGAAGAGATGGGGGAGAAATTTAACCTCGAAGTCCTGCCTGTTGAGGAACCGCGTCAGGCCGTGCTGGGCTGCGACCTCGTGGTGACGGCTGGACCGATTCTCAAAACGCCCCACGCGGCGATCAAAGCCGGCTGGCTCAAGCGGGGCGCCTTTGCTTCCCTTGTCGATTTCGATTCCTACTGGGATCGGGCTGCGCTTCGCGAAATCGACAAATTTTGCACCGACGATATTCCTCAGCTGGAATATTATCAGCGTCTTGGTTACTTTCAGGATATCCCGCCTGTCTATGCCGACCTCGGCGAGCTGGTAAGCGGTCAGAAAGCAGGCCGCGAGAATGCCGACGAAAGGACGATGACCTGCAACCTGGGTCTTGCCCTTGACGATATGGCCACCGCACCCCTCGTCTACGAGAGGGCGGTCAAAAAAGGTGTCGGCACCTGGCTCCCCTTATGAACTCCGTTCAATAGGCGACTTTGACTCCCAGGTTCTTGAAGGTAAATGACCAGATGTCGGTGAGCTGCTCGATGGCCTTGGTTACCGAGCTTGCTCCATGCCCCGATTTTGTGTCGATGCGGATGAGGACCGGGCTCTTCCCCCGGTGCTTCTCCTGCAAAGTGGCGATGAACTTGAAAGAATGAGCAGGCACGACTCGGTCATCGTGGTCGGCCGTCGTGACGAGTGTCGCCGGATAGCTCACCCCGTCTTTAATGTTGTGGAGCGGAGAGTAAGCGTAAAGGTAGCGGAACTGCTCCTCGTTGTCACTTGAACCGTACTCGACGACCCAGCCCCACCCGACTGTGAACTTGTGGAAGCGAAGCATGTCCATCACACCCACTGCCGGCAGGGCCACTTTGAACAAATCTGGCCGCTGGGTCATGCAAGCGCCGACGAGCAAGCCGCCATTGGACCCACCGGCGATGGCCAACTTGTCGGCAGAGGTGTATTTTTCTCTAATAAGGTATTCGGCCGCGGCTATGAAATCGTCGAAGACATTCTGTTTGTTCTGGAGCATGCCAGCTCTGTGCCATTCCTCCCCGTATTCGCCCCCGCCACGGAGGTTGGCCATGGCATAGACGCCGTCGTTTTCAAGAAGGACGATTCTCGAGACATCAAAATTCGGCGTCAAGCTGGAGTTGAACCCACCGTATCCATAAAGGTAAGTGGGCCGTTTTCCGTCGAGCCGCAAGCCCTTCTTATGGACGATGAACATCGGAATTCGGGTTCCGTCCTTGCTCGGGTAAAAGACTTGCTTGGCTTCAAAGTCTTCGGGGTTGAACTTGACCTCAGTTTTTCGGAAGACTTCGGACTTGCCGCTTGCAATGTCGTATTTGTAAATCGTCGGCGGATAGGTGAAAGAGGTAAAAGTGTAGAAAAGGAATTTATCCTCTTTCTTGCCAGAAAAGCCGAAAGCGCTTCCCAGCGCGGGCAGCTCGATTTCCTTTTCCGGGTTTCCGGAAAGGTCGTACTGGAAGACATGCGTGCTCGCATCCTTGAGGTAGGAGACGAACATCTTTCCGCCGACAACACTGGCGCTTCGGATGGCCTCCGCCTTTTCGGGAACGAGGGTTATCCAGTTTTCCGGGGACGGCTTTTTTGCCTCAACGAGGACGACCTTCTTTCTGGGAGCTCCCTTATCTGTCACGAGGATGAGCTTATCCTCGAGGTTGGTAACGACATCGGTGTTATGCTCGAACCCCACCTGGAGGGGAACCCAGTCCGCTTTCTTTGCCTGAAGGTCCTTGAAGTAGAGCTCATTGCCGTGGGTTCCTTCTGAAACAGAAAGAAAAAGGTAGCGCTGGTCATCCGTGATGTCCACGGAGTGGTAGCGGCGGGGATGCTCCCTGTCCTCGTAGATAAGCTTGTCCTGGCTCTGGGGCGTTCCAAGCTGGTGGTAAAAAATTTTTTGATACTCGTTTGTCGCGGTGAGTTCCTTCCCTTCCTCAGGCCTGTCGAAGCCGCTGTAATAGAAACCGTTACCGTGCCAGGCTGCTCCCGAAAACTTCACCCACTGGATGCGGTCGTCGAGCTCCCGGCCTGTCTCAATTTCCATAACCCGGATCTCCTGCCAGTCTGAACCGCCTTCCGAGCGGGCATAGGCCGTGTAGCGGTTATCATGGGAGAATCCGACCAGGTTAGCTCGGGTCGTGCCGTCGGGCGAAAGCGTATTCGGGTCGAGGAAGACTTTGGGCTCTCCCTCCAGCCCTTTCTGAATGTAGATGACGCTCTGGTTCTGAAGGCCATCGTTTTTGGAAAAGAAATAATACTCTCCTGCCCGAACAGGAGCGGAATAGCGGGGATAATTGTAAATTTCAGTCAGGCGCTTCCGGATGGCCTGGCGGAATGGGATTTTTTCCAGATAACCAAAGGTAACCTTGTTTTGGGCTTCAACCCACGCCTTGACTTTTTCCGCCTTATCATCTTCCAGCCAGCGGTAAGGGTCAGCCACTTTTGTTCCGAAATAATCATCGACCACATCAACCTTCTCCGTGACGGGGTAGGCAATGGCTTCTTCCCTGGCTTTGCAGCTAAACCCAGAAAAAGTCAGAAGCAAAGCAGGGAGTAAGGCAATCCACTTCCTCGTTTTCATTTTATTCTCCTTCCTGGCTATTTCTTTTGGGCCACATTTTGCACCTAAGATTTTGAGGAAAGTCATTCTATATCTCTTCCCGACCGATTTCAACTTTCGGCGGGAAGGCTACCGATTTCCTTTCAGGTGAGACATGGGCCGGGACAAGCTTTCCTCTTGCCTCTCTGCTTTGCCTGGGGACTGCCCCCTGAAGAGAAATGGCGAATTGGTAGGCCTCCCTGTTGAGCCGATTCTCTCATTCGTCGAGTTTGAGCCCGTCTGGGCTGAAAGAGAAATTCCCGAGCTTGCCGGGGTTGTCTGTGGGCGGCGTCTCAGCGATGTACGCGATTTTTTCGCCTGAGGGATGCCACCTAAAGTCGAGGACGGCCGATTCAGACTTGCTCACGGCCGAAGCCTCTCCGCCGTCAACAGGAATAACCCAAACTTGGGCCGTCTTGTTTTCCCCTCGAGCGGTGAGGAAGGCTATCCTTTTGCTGTCAGGGCTCCAGCGGGGCGAGCTGATATTGACCTGACCGGTGATGAACGGGCGGACCTGGCCGCTTTCCACGGCGACGACATAGAGTTCGTTATAGGGCCCGCCAGGCTGGTCGGAGGGCTCCCTCGGAACACTGACGGTCGAGGCTATCCATTTCCCGTCAGGGCTCATCTCGGCGCTGGCGCAGGTTTTCATCCTGAGGACATCTTCGGGAGTGAGGACTTCCGAAGCGAGGGGAAAGACGCTCAGGCTTAAGGATAGAAGAGAAGCGAGGCAAAGCCAAACGAAGATTTGGGGAATGCTTTTCCTGTGGGGGGACATAAGTCCTCCTTTCGCTGCGTTTTTTATCGTTTATAAACGTAAATGATGTGTTCCTCGCCCGCGGCATCCTCCACCGACTCGTAGCCGACTTCCTTGCTTTCCCATCCCGGAATGCTGTAGTTATGGGAGACGACGTAGACGCCGGGTCGGAGCTGCTCCTCGAGGATGGGGCGGAGGAGTTCATTCGACTCCGGAAGAAGATAGAGCGTGATCACCGTAGCGGCGGAGAAATCCGCCTTCATGACATCTTGGAGTCGAAACTCCACGAGTTGCTCGACTCCTGCTGCTTTCGCTGCTGCCTGGCATTCCTCGATACGGCGGGGGTCGATATCGATTCCGACGCCGTGCGCGCCGTATTTTTTTGCCGCCGTAATGACGATTCGGCCATCGCCGCAACCAAGGTCAAAGAGGAAGTCGTCCTTGTCCACTTGAGCTAGCTCGAGCATCCTTTCGACTACAGGCATGGGCGTGGGAACGTAGGGCGCCAAATCGATGACACCAAACAGGCTGTGCGCTCCGCTATAAAGCTCGATTCGGTCATTCTCATCGTAGCGGAATGTATAGGCGAGGCCGCATTCGAGCCAGTATTCTGCCCTTCCGTCGCCGCGGTCGAAGGAGATATCGAGAGGCCCATCGCACGGCCAGCGGTCCAATCCTTCGGGTTTGATCGTTCTCTGGACAGGACGGTTATCCAAATGGTATCGACGGACTGAGTAAGTGACCACTTCCCTGGTCATATTGCGAATCGTCGTTTCCTTGGCGGGTTTTTTTTCCTTCTGGTTCAGCCCGTCTGCAGTAGCTTGGCACAGGAGTGGAGAGATGGTTTGGAAAAAGAGAAAAAAGGCCAGGCCAAAACAAAAGAGGAGGTGTCCAGCCGCGGACAAATGTCGTTTGTTCATAGGCGGTTCCTTCAGAAATAGATAAGAAGACCGACATCAAAGGCGACGGAGAGGCGCTCGGGGAGGAATTTCCAATCCGTCAGGATATAACCCAGGCCAAAAGCACAGTTGAGCCCGAACCTGCCCCGCCGCAACTCTGTGCCCACGAGCGCGGAAAGACCCTGGAGAGTCTTCTGTTCTTGACCCAGGACGTAGGTAAACTCGTAAATGCCCAAGACCATCTGGGCCGCCTCAACCTTGAGTCCGCCATACTGGACATCGAAATAGGGGAAGAGTGAGCTTGTTTTGAAGGGGAGATAGTACTTCAAGCCCACGCTGTAGAGGAGTTTGTTCTTGACCCACTCTGTCTCCGAATAGATGAGGGTTGTGGGATAGATGCCCAGACCGGCGTGGAGAGACAATCCAACCCTTGTATTGAACTGGACCAGCCCCCCTGCCCCTCCCAGGGAGGGACCGTAACCGAGGCCAACAGTCAACAACCCGCGCTCCCGAAACCGACCCGGGCGGGGGGAGGGTTGAACCGGCGCCTGGACGGGGGGAGGGGCGGGCGGCTTGGCCAGAGTTTTTTCGGTGGGTTTTTCTCCCATTTTTTCCTCTTTTGGCTGGGGGGGAGGCGAGGGAGCGGCCGCCGCCTTTTGGGCTGGAGCTTTTTCTCGCTCGACTTTTTTTTCTGCTGACTGCAGAGGGACTACTTGCCAGGCGGTCTCTTGCCAGGGCTTTTCCCGCCGGGGGAAGGCAATGGCCCTTCCTCGAGGGAGTGGAGCTTTTACTATTATTTCGATAGGTTCAGTAGGAATTGGCTTTGCTGCTTCGACCTCTTTTGGGCGAGGGGGCGGAGGTGGCTTTACAGGCAAGACGGGCTTCCATTCATTTTCCTTGAGCTGAGGCTCCCGTCGCGGGAGTTTAAGAATTTTGGCTTTGGGAAGGGGCGTGGCCGCGAGCGTCATAGGCGGCTCTTTTTTCTCTTCTATCTTGGCTCGCGGAAGAGGAGATGGTTCTTCTTTTTTCGGGACTGAGGGTTTCTCTTCACCAACAAGCTCAACGGCTGATTCATGGATAAAGCCCGAGATTCGGCCCCCGTACCGGCTTGACTGGAAGCTCACATAATACCAAGCATCGCGGACTTTTCTTTCCTGGAAGAGGTTGAGGATAGCGCCCTTTTCAACTATCTCGATGCGGGCGCTGCTCCGGCTCGGTTCCATGTAGATAGGAGCCCTCTCGGCAATCACGCGGACCTGCTTGACGGCCGCCGTAAGGCAGAGAACCGAGGCCAGCCCGGCTGAAACGGCTATGCTGACAGGGAGATATCGCTTGGTGTTCATGCTCCTTGGTCTTCCATATTAATAAAGATGGGCCACCAGAATCAAGCCAAACCTTCGGCCTTGGCCTTGATTGGCCTCGGGGAGAAAGCTATAATCCAGTCTTTAAAAAACTCTGGCCTTTTCTCCTGTTTGTTCTTTTTCCGGAGGGTAAAGAAAACGGAGAGAGCGACAGGGATGATTGGACCATGAACCAGCAGGAGACATTCTGGAACAAGAATTTCTGGCTCGCCCTCCTCGGCTATTTTTTCCTGTTCATGAGCATCAGTCTTTTTTTTCTGTTCCCGCTCTTTCTCAAGCAATTCGCGCCTTCGGAAAGCCGCGTCGGGATGATCATGGGCATCCACAGCCTGATGGCCATCTTCATCAGGCCTTTTTTTGGCCGGCTTATCGACCTCCGCGGCCGCAAAGAAATTTCCCTCGCCGGCATCGGGCTTCTTCTCCTCACCTTCCCTTTTTTTCACCTCGTCCACGACGCCGGCCTTTTTCCCTTAGTCCTGAGAGCCCTGACGGGGTTGGGCTGGGGAATTTCCATGACCGCCACGATCACGATTTGCTCTGATCTGGCGCCCGTGGAAAGATTGGCCCATTCGATGGGCATCGTGGGCGTGGCTGGCCTCGTTTCGAGTGCGCTCGGGCCTGTTTTGGCGGAGGAAATCGTCCGCCGGTTCGGGTTTAGCGCTCTCTTCCTGGCGAGTTCTGTTTTCTCAGGCTTAGCTTTTATTTCCATTCTGGCCGCGAAAGAGGTCAGACGCTCGCCGATGCCGGAAAAAAAGCCTGGCGTCGAACTTTTCCGGATGCTCCCTTTTTCTTCCCTTGTCCTCATCGCTTCTCTGCCCGTTTTCCACGGCGCCGTGAGGAGTGCCGTCGTTTACTTCATCGCCCTTTTCGGCAAGTCAATTCCGGTCGAAAGAGTCGGGCCTTTCTTTTTTTTCTTCTCGGCGGCGGCCATCCTGACCCGGCTCTGGGTCGGCGACCTGTCCGACCGTTATGGCCGCAAGCAGGTCATTTTCCCGGCAGCGGTGATCATCAGCTTGAACTGTCTTTTCATTTCCCAGGTCCGTAGCTCAGCCATGTTCCTCCTGGCCGGTTTTATCGGTGGCTTGGGCCAGGGCCTCATTTTTCCAGCCTTGAGCACATACATCATCGATATCCTCGGGCTCGAGAACAAGGGCTTTGCCCTCAGCCTTTATCTCTCCCTCTTCGATGTCGGCATGGGCATCGGTTCGCCCTTTTTTGGCTGGGTCTCTGACCTCACCGGTTACCGGATGATGTATGCCATTGCCGGAGGAATGCTCTTTTTTTTCAGCATCCTTTTCACTATCAAAGCTCCTTCGCCACCTCCTCATCGTGGGCTCGGGTAAGAAACAACGGCGTTCCGCGACAGGACCCGTCGGGTGCTTTGATCGGCAATTTTGGGTCGCGATTGATTAAGGGCACCGGACATGATAGAATCGCTAAGCCAAAGAAGGGAGAGAAAATGGAAAAAGAAAAAAGGGGTTGCCTGAAGCGACGGGAGTTTATCAAGACTTCCCTAATTGGGCTTGCTGCCATGCCTGCG
>CAYUKK010000052.1:0-29870 GCA_964445305.1 uncultured Eubacteriales bacterium | reverse complement strand
CCCGGCCCCCTGAACCCAGCGGGACCAGTCCCATCGTTTCCCCCTGTGGGAAAGCCCGACATGGCCTCCTCCGCTGCAGGGGCTCAGGGGCAGTCTGAAGGCGCCAATTCAATTAATTATCGGGTTCGTAGGAATAATCGGGTAAATATGTAAACTGTCCCCATTTTTTTCTATAATAAGGATTTCTTGGAGAGAAGGATGGAGGTCGCGAGGAAATTTTTCAGGTTTATGGCCGTCGCTCTATTCATGGTCTGCGGGTTCATGAAGGTAATGGCGACGACCCATCTGGCTGGGGAAAAACGGACCGTCAAGGATACCCTTAGCCGGATAATCCAGATCCCTGACCGGGTGGAAAGGATTCTTTCTCTCCAGCCGGAAATCACGCGCATCCTTGTTGCCCTCGAGGCAGGGGACAAGCTAGTCGGTTTGGATTATTTTGTGCGCCGTGATGACCATCTCTTCAAGATTATTTTTCCGGCCCAAGAACGACTCCCTGTGGTCTCCAAGCCGGACGATAGCGTCAATAAAGAAGTGGTTGTTGCTCTGCGGCCAGATATCATCTTTGCCTCCCCATCTGAGCTTCTCGTCCCGGATTCCATCCAGCAGGCTCTCGGAATTCCAGTTGTCGCCCTTTCCTCGCTGGGGAGCTTCAGGAACCTCCTTGATGAGATAGAGCTGGTCGGCCGGGTGACGGGCCGCGAAGCGAGAGCCAGCGAGCTCATCTCTTTTTTTAATGAAAACATGAATGCCATAAGGCAAACGGTTGGTTCCCTCTCGCCTGAGCGCCGACCCCGTGTCTACCTTGCTTTTTGGTCTTCCTTGTTGAGGACACCTGTTGATTACGGGCCTGTTACGGCTGCTGGCGGGGTGAATGTCGCGGCTGGCCTTCTGCCGACCCATCCGGGCTCACCGGGGGCGGTGGTCACGCTCGAGCAAATCATCGCCTGGGACCCGGACGTCATCCTCGTTCACGGCAACTATCCGCCTTCCGAGAGGCGGGTCACCGTCGAGCAGGTTGTTTCGGATAAGCGGCTGAGGTCGCTAAAAGCCGTGAGAAACGGCCATGTCTTTTACACCTTCGGCTACTGGTATTGGTGGGACCCAGCCCAAGTCCTGGTGGAAACTCTTTATCTGGTCAAGCTCTTCTATCCGGAGAAATTGAGAGACTTCGAGCTCGAGGCGGCGGGAAACACGATTTTCGAAAAGTTTTATGGTCAGGCTGGCCTTTTTTCTAAGCTCGGCGAGGCCTTGGCTTTCCATGACTGGATCAAAGAAAAATAAAAAGAAACGCTCGCTTCAGGTCTTTCTTCTGGTTCTGCCGCTTTTGCTTTTTGTCATCTCTCTCGGCATTGGCTCCTATGCGATCTCGCCGCGCGACCTCGTCGGGACACTTATTTCCACAATTTCTCCATCCTCCTATCCGGACATTCCCCCCGTTTATAGAGACGTTCTCTTTCGGATCAGGCTGCCGAGGCTGCTCCTGGCCATGGCCATTGGCGCTTCCCTCTCGGTGGCGGGCGCTTCACTCCAGGCGATTTTTAGAAACCCGCTCGTCAACGAATACATCCTTGGCATTTCCTCTGGGGCTGCTTTTGGAGCCGCTTTATCACTCGTTTTTCTGGGGAGGGCCTTTCCGCCCCACGTGTCTGCCTTTCTTTTCGGCATCCTTGCGGTCCTGGCGGTCATCGGGATTGCTGGGCGCGGAGAGACCGCCTCGCTCATCTCGCTCCTCCTGACGGGCGTTATTGTGTCTGCTTTTTTCTCTGCCCTCCTTTCGGTCGTTGAGTTTTTTGCCAGCCCCTATGTGCTCCAGGCTCTTTTCTTCTGGCTCATGGGAAGCCTCGCCTTGGCCGGATGGAGGGACCTGGCCATCTCGCTTCCCCTGATTATCGCCGGCCTCCTTTTCCTTATTCTCTTCCGCTGGCGGCTCAACGTCCTGTCCACGGGAACCGATGAGGCTCGGGCATTGGGTGTCCATGTCCAGCGAGAAAAAATTCTTGTTATATTTCTGGCCACCCTTATCACCGCGTCCGCCACAGCCGTCGTCGGCATCATTGGCTGGGTCGGATTGATTGTCCCCCACCTCGTCCGTCTCATGGTCGGCACGGATAACCGGCTGGTCATTCCGCTTTCGGCAGCGACGGGGGCCAGCTTTCTTCTTCTCGCCGATGACATCATCCGGGGAATCTCGCCGCTTGAAATTCCCATCGGCATTTTCACTTCGATCCTCGGCATCCCGCTTTTTCTCTTTTTGCTGAAGAAAGCCAAAAGGGTTTGGCTATGAGCGTCAGGGTTAAAGGACTCAGGTTCGCCTACAGGAATTTCATCCTCCGTGTGGATGAGCTGAGTTTTGCTACAGGTCAAACGACGTCGATTGTCGGCCCGAACGGTGCCGGCAAGACCACCCTACTTAAATGCGTGGGCGCTGTCCTTCCCGTTAGCAAGGGAACCCTTTTCGTGGACGGCGAGGATTTTGCTCTTTTGAAGAGCCGCGAGCGAGCTCGTCTTGTCAGCTATGTCCCCCAGGAACATGGTGCTGCCTTCAACTACCTCGTCTTTGACTTTGTCCTGATGGGACGGGCCCCCTATGTGCCGATTTTCTCTACACCCTCGGCGGAGGATGTTCGCATCGCCGAGGAGGCGCTCGATTTTGTTGGCCTGGGAAGTTATGCCGAAAGGACCTATGCCGAATTGAGTAGCGGCGAGCGCCGGCTTGTCCTCATTGCCCGGGCGCTGGCCCAGCAATCGGACATCCTCCTTCTCGATGAGCCGACCACTTTCCTCGACCCGAAGCACGAGCGGGAGGTCCTCGAGCTCGTCCGGAAGCTCGCCGCGGAAAAGGAAAAAACAATCCTCCTCACCCTCCATAACCTGGAGATGGCGGTCCAGTACTCGGACAACATGGTCTTCCTGAAAGGGGGAGAAGTGGTGGCTTGGGGGAGGGCGGAAGAAGTGTTCAAGGAGCCGCTTCTTAGGGCCGTTTATGACATGGAAATGAAGGTCATCGACTGGAACGGCCGCAAGATCGTCCTCCGCTAAAATCTTGCCCTGGGCTAAAGACAGCGCCAACTGGATGGAATTTTATTCCATCTCTTTATGGAGCTTGCTGTCCAGATAGCACAGCATCGCCTGGCGCGCCAAGTTGTCCACACCGACGGTTTTTAACCGACGCATCCAGGCCGGGATGCGGTCAAAGTAAGTTTTCTTGCCGAGCATCACCTCCATGAGCATGAACGTCTTCAAACCAGGACTCTTGGGCCTTGGATCGACGAGCACGTTGACGCAAGCTGGCTTTCCAGATCCGAGTGCCCGCTCCAGGGCTGGCCGGATGTCCTCGCCGCGCTCGACCAACTCACCGTACCCGCCCAGAGATTCTACCAGCCGCTCATAATGCACAATGCCCAACTCGTGTCCGCTTTGCCCTCGCTGGCCGAAAAATTCCACCTGCATGTCACGGGTCATGCCCCACCCGCCATCGTTGTGCACGACCACCACGAGCGGGATTCCGTAGCGCACGGCCGTCTCCATTTCCATGGCGCCATAGCCGAAGGAGCCGTCCCCGGTGTGGAGAATCACCTGGCGGCCGGGGTAAGCCCGTTGGAGCGCTAAGGCGTGCGCGACGCCGGCGCCGATGGCTTGAAGCTCGCCCATGGTTGAGAGGAGAATTCCCCCCTGCGGCCGAACGCGGATAGCCATCAAAGCCCACAGGATGGAATTGGCTCCGTCCAGGACAAGGTAAGAGTCGTCGGCGCGGAATGATTCGATGTCCAGCACCAGGCGCAGGGGATGTAGAGGATGACGGGGCGACGCGGCGATGCGATGGAGCTCGGCGTCGCATTTTTCAACCGATTTGCGCAGGTGCGCCCGCCAAGCGTGCGTTGAAGGGGGATAAAGTGGAAGGGAGTTGAAGGCGCGCAGGCCGGACCTTACGTCTGCAGCGATAGCCAGGGCGATGCGCCCCCTGCCATCCATCTCTTCAGGCTCGACATCGATCTGAATGATCTTTTGTCGCTCGGAAATGAATGGAGGCTCGCCGAAGCCAAGGGCATAATTCAGGCGCGCGCCGAGGAGCAAGATCACGTCGGCGGCAGTGATCGCCTCCAACCAGGGCCGACTCACGCCCAAGCCCCCCACTCCGATGACGGCTTCGGCAGAGAATGGCATGGCCATGGCGGCATCACAGAGGAGCAGAGGTACTGCCGTCCTCTCGACAAATTCTTGCAATTCCTCCCGCGCACCAGACCAAAAAGCGCCGCTGCCGACAACGGCCACCGGCCGCTCCGCCTGCCTTAAGAGGGCGGCCAATGCCTGGATTGCCTCCAGGTCGGCGCCCTGATGGAGAACGGCAGGCTTCTCCGGAATCACAACTTCTTCACTGTGAATTGTTTTTTCCATTACATCATAGGGGACCTCGAGGTAGACAGGACCCGGGCATCCGCGCAGGGCGTGACGGAAGGCCATGGCCACGTATTCCGGGATCCTTTGCACATCATGACAGCTCCGCGCCCACTTGGTAAAAGGCCTCACGACCTGGAGCTGATCCATATCCTGAGGGAAGCCCTTGTCGCGCTTGGAATAAGTGTTTGAACCGGAGATCACCACTAGGGGAGTTCTTGCGTAATAAGCCTGGGCAATTCCCGTAACCGCGTTCGTCAGCTCAGGGCCGCCGGCCAACAGCACAACGCCTGGCCCCGGACCAACAAAGGACAGGGCCTGGGCCATAAAAACTGCCGACGCTTCATGGCGGGTCGAGATGAGGTCCAGCCCTTCTCGGGGGCAGGCATCGAAGAGCGAGAGGATTTGGTGTCCGGGAAGAGCGAAGAGGTGCTTAAGGCCAAAGGATTTGAGCGTCCGGGCTATCAAGCCACCTCCATACATCTTCATGTCTTGCTCCTTGCGCAAGCTCCAGGTTGGAAGAGCCTGCCGATTTCTTGGAAAGATGCTGAAAGCAAAAAGACTTTCGTCTGCCTCTGTTCTTAGGTTAGGATAGAGCAGCGGGATTGTCAATCAGAAATGTCATTCACATGAGGACGTTGATGAAGAGAGCTCATTTTGCTTATACTGGGGGCATCAGCGAATTCCTGGCATGAACGTACCGCACAATACATGAATGAAAGAAGGAGGGAAAATCCGGTGAAAACATCCCGAAATTCGTCTAGCGATTATCTATTTCGATGTCTTGTTGCGGCCGTGACGTTCTTTTTTATTGTCCTTGCCTTCGTCGTTCAGGCCGCAGCGGCGCAGCGTCAGGAACTTAAGACAGCCAGAATCAAGGTCGACTCCGACCGGACGATCGGCGACATCGACCCCAAAATCTACGGCAATTTCATCGAGCACCTCGGCCGCTGCATCTACGGTGGAATTTATGACCCTGCCTCGCCTCTGGCTGATGATCATGGCTTCCGCAAGGATGTCATCGAGGCGACGCGCTGGCTTAACGTGACCATCCTGCGCTGGCCTGGGGGGAATTTCGCAAGCGGCTATCATTGGGAAGACGGCATCGGGCCAAGAGAAGCTCGGCCGCGAAGGATCGACCTCGCCTGGGGAGCCATCGAGCCGAACCTCGTGGGAACGGACGAGTACATCCAGTTCTGCCGGAAAGTTGGGGCTGAGCCTTATATCTGCATCAACCTGGGAACAGGAACTTGGGATGAGGCCAGAAACTGGGTCGAATACTGCAACCGGGAATCCGGATCCCACTACGCTGACCTACGTCGAAAAAACGGCGCCGAAAAGCCTCACCAGGTGACTTACTGGGCCCTGGGCAACGAAATGGACGGAACCTGGCAGATGGGCCACCGCAGCGCCGAGGACTACGGCAAATTCGCCCTCGAAGCGGCCAAGCTGATGAAATGGGTCGACCCGACGATCAAGCTTGTCGCCTGCGGCTCGAGCCATTTCGGAGCTGGCTGGATGGACTGGAACCGGACTGTTCTTTCTTATCTTAGAGATTATGCGGATTATATTGCTCTCCACACCTATCTTGGCAACAGGGAAAACGATTATTACACTTTCCTGGCGCGGCCGAGGGACGTGGATACACGAATCAAGGTGACGGAGGGCCTTATCCGCGAGACGATGCTTCAATCCAGGCGGAAAGAGCCCATTTATATTGCTTTTGATGAATGGAATGTCTGGTATCGGGCTGGCGTCAAAGAGCAGCTCGAGGAAACCTATAACCTCGAGGATGCGCTCGTCGTCGCCCTCTTTCTCAACACCTTCGTCCGCAACGCCCACATCGTCAAGATCGCCAACATGGCCCAGCTCGTCAACGTCATCGCGCCCATCCGGGCTGACGGAAAGGGGATGTGGCTTCAGACAATCTACCATCCGCTCTATCTATTCGCAAATAACTGCGCCGGGACATCCCTCGATGTTTTTGTCGATTGTGAAACTTATGACGTCGGCGATTATAAAAGCGTCCCTTATCTCGATGTTTCAGCCGCATACAAGGCGGACAAGGGGGAGCTTGTCCTCAACGTGGTTAACCGGCATAAGGACAAAGACATTGAAGCGGAGGTCATCAGTCAGGAGGGCCAGTTTTCGGGGAAAGCGGTGGTCGAAGAAGTTAACGGTCCTGACATCAAGGCGGAAAATAGCCCGAGCGAGCAGAAGGTCAAGGTTTCAACGAAGGAGATGGCCGTTTCTGGCGGCCGCCTCCGTTATCGCTTCCCCGCCCACTCGTTCACGATGATTAGGGCAAAATTGACCGGAAGTCCTTAGCACTGATATCGACACCGACAAGTTCGTGCTCATGGATAATGCGCTTGATGGGAAGAAATGAAAAAGCCATATTATCATGACCCCGGCGGCTGGATGGTTGAGTTTCATGCCATGATTATGGTATAGGTCTAAAAAGAAAAGCCCCGGGCTTGAAGTTTGCCAAAGTTCTCGTTTCTGATTAAAAACTGGGTAAGAATCGAGAGAGAAAAGGGTTACAGAAAGCGAGGAGAGACTGATGTGCAGTTCGCCGTCGAAAAGCGAGGCATTCTATTTACGTGAGGAAAAGACATGGATATCAAATTTCGACCCAAAATCGCTCTTTTCGTCTTGAGTATCGGGAGTCTTGTCCTCTGTTTTGCCTGCGATTCGGGAACTCCGAGAATGGTGGAAAAAAAATATCCTCAGGGTTTTTCCATCAATCATCCCGAATCCTGGTCAGCTCAAGTCATTGACAAAAAATATATCTGGCTGAGTGCACAAGAAGAGGCAAAATCTTCTTTCATTGTCATTTATCCCTTTTTTCTCGGGAAAAACATGGACAGTCGCTCCTGGCTCGAGCAGAATATTCCCCAGCTCACTCAGTTTTTTGAACAGCCCTCGCTCGAAAAAGTAGGGCAGCTGCGGGCTTTTCCAGATGAAGCTGCGTGCAGGTTCCTGTTCAGAAAAGATGGTTCCTCTTACGTGGGAATAGCGCTTTGTTCGATTTATGAAAAAAGCGGAGTCCTCTATGTCCTGGCCGCTCCCGGCGAAAGCTTCGAAAGGCAAAAACACCAGCTTATCACTATGCTCGAATCCTTCCGGTTTGAAAGCGCTGAGGAGGGCGTTTTCGAGCAATCGGTTACAAATCGGATACGGTATCGGCCCTGGCAGGATCCCGTCGAAAATGCTTTCACTATCGATATTCCTCAAGGATGGAGCGCAACCGGCGGCACCTTCCGCCGCGCAGCGGTTGACCTTGTCCATGTCCTTGAGACCATTTCTCCGGACCAGAAAATCAAGATACGATTCAATGATGAGAACCTTCCTGTTTTTGCTATCCCCACTCAGATGTTGCTCTGGTCAGGATTCAGGGAAGGCTCATGGTACTCGCCCGGTTATGGCGTGAATATGCTGGTGAAAAGGTATTTACCGGGGCAGCGCTTTCTCCTGGAGTATCTCGATCATCATAGGCAAAATTTTTCAGCGTTTTCGATCGTCGAGCAGAAGGACCGTCCGGATATAGTGGCGAACTTCAACAAGATCTGGGCTCATCTTGCCTCGGCGGGTATCTCCTTCACTCGCCATGCCGGTGATGCTGCTTTCCGCTTCATTGACAATGGTGAACCCTTTGTTGGCTATGGCTTAGCTGTTACCCAGGTTGTTCAGAGCATGGCTATGGGAGGTGGTGGAAACTGGAATGTGGAGCTCCTCCTCATCTATTATTCCCCCGAAGACCAGATGGATTCGGTCAAAGAAATTGCCACCCACATGTTCCAGAGCATCCGGATGAACCCGGTGTGGGTGGCCAGCCAGCAGATGCTAACCGCCAATGTCTCTCAGGTTGTCGCTCAGACGAGCCGGGAAATAGCCCGGATTATCGACGAATCCTACTGGTCAAGGCAGGCCGTGATGGATAATGTGAGTCGCAAGTTTTCTAATTATATCCTTGGTGTAACGGATGTTGTAGATCCGGAGACAGGAGAGACCTGGAAGGTGGAAGCGGGACACAATTACTATTGGAGGAAAAATCATACGAATGTTATTGTCGGGACTGAAATTGCCCAGCGTCCTGACATCGATTTTTCGCTTCTAAGGGAATTTTGAGGACGGAGGACCTGCGGTTCTATCCTCAGGCCAAGGGGGCGAATCTTCTTGCCTTGGGCCTCTTCAGCCATCCCTCTGTGGCTATTCAAGCCGGCGTCACGCTTCGACTTCCATGACATGGAGGGGACGATGTGTTTTCCAGCCGCCTCGGGTGAAATCCGGAAAATCGACCGGCCGGCTGCGGTTGGCCACGGATTTCTCGCTGAGCGCTGAGACGACGCTCCACGAGGCGGCGTCGTAGACGTCCATGTCGAGGGGCCGCCCCTGCCGCAGAGCCTCGATGAGGCGGTAGTCCTCGATGAAATCCATGCCGCCGTGGCCAGCCCCCTTCGAGCGCTCCTCGAGCTTCCTCCAGATGGGGTGGTCAAACTCCTCGTAGTAGGCCGTCAGCTCCTCCCATTGGTGCGCAGGGCTTCGGCCCTCAATGTGCACCCTATCCGGATACTTTTCGAATATTCCCTGTGTGCCCTGGACGATGTGGATGCGACTGTAAGGGCGAGGGGAGGAGGTGTCGTGGTAGAGGGTGATGACCTTTCCGTTAACCGTATGGATGAGCGAAACATTGACGTCGCCGAGAGCGTAGCGCTGGCGCGCCTGGGGAGAATCCGGGCCAAATTTTTTGGCGCAATAGAGGTTGAGCCCCATCGACTTGCTGCTCATCGAGACGAGGTAGTCGAAGCGGTCGCCGCGGTTGATGTCCATGCACTGGCTCACTGGCCCGAGGCCGTGGGTGGGGTAGAGGTTGCCATTCCGGCGAATAGAATGCTGGGGCCGCCACAGCGCTTCGCCGTGGCCGCTGAACTTGACCTCGCGCAGGTCATGGAGATAGCCTGCCTCGGCGTGGAAAATTTCGCCGAGAAGCCCTTTCTTGACCAGGTTCAGGCAGAGCATCTCGGGCCGATCGTAGCAGCAATTCTCCATCATGATACAATGGCGCCGCGTTTTTTCGGCCGTTTCAACGAGCTCCCAGCATTCCTCGAGGGTGACGGCGGCGGGCACCTCGGTGGCGGCGTGTTTGCCGGCTTTCATGGCCGCGACACAGACCGGAACATGCCACTCCCAGGGTGTGGCCGTGAAGACGAGGTCGAGGTCATCGCGCTCGCAAAGGCGCAGAAAATCCCATTCACCGCGGTAATAGCCTGCCGGCTCGGGCTGGCCCGCGTCAACGACCCACTGCTGGATGCGGCGCACTTTTTCCTCGACGATATCACAGACGGCTTTGATTTCAACCCCCTCAATCTTGAGGAAATTCTGGACATGGGCCGAACCCATGCCGCCGACGCCCACAAACCCGATGCGAACCGGGTCGATGGGCGGCAGCTTAAACTCGATGAGCGTTTTGCTGGTAGCTGGTGAAGCGGGGCGCGCTGCGGCCGGCGCAGCGGCTGTCGCCGAAACGCCAGTCCTGGCCTCATGCGCTGGCTGACCCGGCTGAGGGAAAAGCGCACCGAGCCCGGCCGCTGCCCCCGCCTTGATGAACTCCCTCCGGCTTAAGACCTTGTTGAGTGTCTTCGTCATCTCTCCTCCTTTTTTCCTGGCCTAAAATCCCTGGAAAAAGGCTGTTATTTCTGTTGTCGGGACTGGGCAAGGATTTTCTTGATCAAACCTTTGTCTTTGGGGAGCTGTCCAACCTTGGGAAGCCGGGGCACAAGGAGTGCCCAGTTCGTATCTATGGCGAAGACCTTCTTGAAGAGCGGCAAGCTTTCCTCCACCCGACCAATGGAAGCGAGCGTTACAGCTGGCCAGAAAATCATCTCAGCATTGTCTGGATACATTTCCATCGCTCTTGAGTAGGCCTTCATCGCCTCCTCGACCCTGTTTTCGGCCAGAAGCTCATCCCCTCTATTCATGAAATGATAGGCTTTGTTAAGGCGAATGAGACGCTTGAGCTCCTCGAGGGGCGCTGGATGGTCCTCAACCCGGAGGTCATAGAGTCTGTCTTTCCACCATACACCGGAGCTTTGGCCCCGGACGACGATGATGGCGGCGGATTGTTTGCCTCGAATATCGCCGCCCTCTGCTTCTGCCGCCTCGAGAGCGGCCATGAGCCTGTCGACGAGATCACCTTTTGTCGATTCGAAGGCGCGCGCCATGGCTGGCCAGACCGTGTTCTTGAGCATGAGGTTGGCCTGGCAGGAGAAACCGTCGCCAGCAAAATGCCCGGCTTCGGGGATACAGTTTTTCCCCGTGTGGACAGCAACTCTACCCTTTGAGTCGACCATCGCCACCTGACGGACATCTTCGCGCTTATCCGCTTTGACAAGTGCGGCCAGAGCTTCCTCAGCGCTCTTTCCTGCCCGCATCAACTCGAGCCCGAGCGGCCCGTAAGAGGCCTCGACGAAGGATTGCGTGCAAACAGCGCCCACCTCCGCTTCCACCCAGGGCACGATCGAGCCGACCGAAAACCAGTGGGATTGGACGGCTGCGCCGAGTTCGCCAGTGGATTTGTCGATGGCCACGATAGAGTAGGTATGACCGGGGCGAAGGACTTGCGCCCGGAGAGTACTGTCAGACGCACGAAAGGCCGGCAAAAAAGAAGACAGGAAGAAGAACGAACCGAAAGCCAAAATTGAGTAAATCGATAGAAATAGTATTAATTTTTTCATTCCTTCCCTCCTCGGCTCAATTTATCTCCGAGGGCGACTATTTTCAAGTCGGACGATAAGGACGCCCCATTGTATCGCCCCTGACATTGAGAAAGCAGCTTTTGACCGGACTGGCAGCGGAGCCAAGAAAGCGGAGGCGAGTTGGGGAAGTTACCGGTTCGTATTTCTGTAAAGTATTTAAAATCAATAAAATAAAAACAAACTTTCTTGTCAGTAATTCAGCTTGCCCTCGGCATGGCGCTGGCTCAGGACGCTGAGCATGTCGGCGGTCATCTTAGCCAGGTCGTAGTCGGGGGTCCAGCCCCATTCTTCCCGGGCCGCGGAATCGTCGATGGAATCCGGCCAGGAATCGGCAATCGCCTGCCTGAAATCGGGCTCGTAGGTGATGGTGAAATCGGGGATGTGCTTTTTGATTTCAGCCGCCAGCTCGCCAGCCGAAAAGCTCATCGCCGTCACGTTGAAATCGGCGTGGTGCTTGAGCTTCGAGAAATCCGCCTCCATCAAATCAAAAGTCGCCTTGAGGCAGTCGGGCATGTACATCATCGGCAGCCGTGTATCCTCCTTGAGGAAGCATTTATAGCTCTTGTTCTTGACGGCCTCGAAGAAAATGGCTACGGCGTAGTCGGTTGTCCCTCCGCCAGGAAGCGTCTCGTAGCTGATGATCCCGGGATAGCGGCAGCCGCGGACGTCCACATTGAATCGCCGGACATAGTACTCACAGAGGATCTCGCCGGCGACTTTGGTTACGCCATACATCGTCTTGGGCTTGAGGATGGTATCGTTGGGCGTGTGGACGCGCGGCGTTTCTGGGCCGAAGACAGCGATCGAGCTGGGCACAAATACCCGGACCAGGTTATGCTCCCGGGCCGCCTCGAGAATGTTATAAGTGCCGTTCATGTTGACGTCCCAGCAGAGCTGCGGGTTCTTTTCGCCGACCGCCGAGAGGATGGCTGACATGTGATAGATGGTGTCGATGTTGTACTTCTTGATCATAGCGTCGATCGTTTCGCGCTGGGTGACGTTGATGAACTCGAAGGGGCCGGAGTCGCGGAGGGTGGGGGAGGGCTGGGTTTTGTGACCGGTCGCCAGGACGTTATCATTGCCGTACTTCTTGCGCAGAGCCATGGTCAGCTCGGAGCCAATCTGGCCGACCGCTCCCGTGACCATGATTCTTTTCATTTCTCTTGTCATACGCTGACCTCCTTTTTAGATTTGTTTAGGACCGGAAATTAAAGGAGTCTTACTTATAACACAGGCTTGGGCCTGAGACAATAGGATAACCCAAAATTGCCCATGGGAAGTTCCTGTTTGGGGAGCGGGCACGGTTTCTCGAGCCAGGCGAGAGAAGAGCGAAGGCTGAGTCGGAGCGACACTTATATTTTTCCGCTAAAATTTGATAATATCAGGAATGTTGATTGTCTAAAAGAGGGAATTATGGTTGAGCAAGAAAGACCGTCTCTGGGGATTATTTCAATCGCTGTGGTCATGTTTTTTGTCGCTCTGGCCACGGATATTTTCTGGGTGGGAAGGCTTGCCTTCGAGGCCTTTCCTTCGACCATGCCGATCGAAGACCGAGTCTATAACGCTTTTGCCGCGCCCGACATCCTTCTTTCCCTTTTTCTTTACGTTGGCGCTTGGGGGCTCCTGCGGATGAGAAAATTCGGGTTGGCCATGACTTCTATTGCCATGGGTATGTGGCTTTTTGATGCCGTGCTCGTCCTGGGCATCACCGGCCTCACTCGCATCACCATCATCGGCCCAAGTTTGTTTTTCGTCGTTTTCACACTGAGTTACTTGTGGAATAAGCGAGACCTTTTCCGGTGAACTTGAAAGATGGCCGTGATTCCTCAGCCTGTGAGATACTTTGCCCTACACTTGGACCCACCATCGCCAAAAAAATGATAGCCCGAGAATTTATGGCCTTGCGTCAGGTGTTTTCCTCTTTCCCATCTCATTTATATCCCTAATTTTCCACGTCGTGTCTCTCATTTTAGAGAGGACCGTCCCGTCGCTTGCCTTATTCGCCCCCTTCCGATATCATCTTGCCTATTCATCATTCAAGGAGGAATCACGATGGCCATGATTGTTGATGGACATAACCTGACGATTGAGAAGGTCGTCGAGGTAGCCCGAAGGAACGAGCCCATTGAACTCCATCCCGAGGCTAAGCGGCGGATTGAGAAATGCCGCGGCCTTCTCGAGCGGAAGATCGAAAAGCGAGAAATCATGTACGGTGTCAACACGGGAATTGGCGAGCTCTCTGAGGTCGTCTTGACCCGGGAGCAGGTCGAAAAATACCAGAAATACATCATCTATAGCCACGCCGCTGGCTATGGAAAGCCCTTGCCCGCGGACATCGTCCGCGCCGCCATGCTCAGCCGAATAAGCTGCCACTGCCACGGCCATTCCGGGATCAGACTCCTTGTCACCGAAACGATGAAGGAGATGCTCAACCGCGGCGTCACTCCCGTCGTCTGTGAGAAGGGCTCAGTCGGCGCCTGCGGCGATTTATCGCCCATGTCCCAGATTGCTCTGGCCGTAATGGGCGAGGGAGAAGCTTTCTACCAGGGAGAGAGGCTTCCCGCGGCCGAAGCCTTGAAAAAAGCAGGCATTAAACCGGTCGTGCTCGAGGCCCGTGATGGCCTGGCCGCCATCAACGGTTCCAACTTCATCACCGGCCTCGGCGCCCTCGAAATCTACGACGCTCATCGCCTAATCAAAAATTCCGAGATCGCCGCCGCCATGACCCTCGAAGTTTTGAACGCCAATATGAAGGCCTACGATGAGCGCCTTCACCGGGTGCGTCGCTATCCCGGTGCTATAGAGTGCGCCGAGAATATCCGCCGTATCACCGAGGGGAGCGAGCTTCTGTCCAAGCTGGGGAAGAAAAAGGTCCAGGACGCTTACAGCCTCCGTAGCACACCCCAGGTCGTCGGCGCAGCCCGCGACGCCCTCAAGTGGGCTCGATACATGATCGAAATCGAGCTTAACAACGCCGCCGACAACCCCGTTTTCTTCCCTGACGAAGAGCTCGTCCTCACCGGCGCCAATTTCCAGGGAACGCCGCAGGCCTTTGCCCTCGAGCTCTTGGGCATGGCGGTGACGACTGTGGCGGTCATATCCGAGAGGCGACTCAACCGGTTGATGAATCCTCATCTCAGCGTCGGGTTGCCGGCCTTTTTGACCAGGGGCGCCGGCATGTTTTCAGGGATGATGCTTTCCCAGTATACGGCCGGCGCTCTCGTTTGCGAAAACCGCGTTCTTTCCCACCCGGCAGCCACAGGCTCGATTCCGGCCGCCGCCGACCAAGAAGATTTTGTCAGTATGGGCTGGACGACGGCCCTCAAGACGCGTGATGTCATCGACAACGCCCAGGCCGTCGTGGCGATTGAGATGATGGCCGGAGCCCAGGCCATCGATTTCCGTGCTCCGCTCAAGCCCAGCCAAGGCGTCCAGGCCGCTCATGGCGTCATCCGCAAGTACGTCGCCCATCTCGACGAGGACAGGCCGCTTTTTGAGGACATCAACAAGCTCAAAGAAGTTGTCGAGAGCGGGGAGATTCTCGAAGCCGTCGAGAAAGCTATCGGTGTGCTCAAGTAGAACCCCCGCTTGCCCTAATTTTAAGACTTTTTTTGGCCTCATCTTCTCTTTTGTTTTCGGCCGGACTTAGTTTCAACCCAGTTTTCAAGGAAGCGGCGGCTTGCCGGCTTCTCGGCTTCTGTGAGGAGGGATTCAAAAATCGCTTTAAGATGAGGGTAGGGCAGGGTGCCGATGACCATCCGGTTGTTGATGATCATCGTCGGGGTGGAACGGATGCCATGGGCATAACGGTCAGAAGTCTTTTCATACTCCGCCCCTGTGTTGATGAGGCGATGGACGAGCTCTTTAGTTGCTGGGTCGTCGAGGGCCGCTTCGGCACCGTATTTTTTGGCCAGGCGCTCGCGCCAGGCGGGGTTTCGCGCCCGGGCGAAATTCTCAAAAATTTCATCGTGGATGGCGTTGAACTTGGCCGGGTCATAAGCGGCTATGTAGGAAAGCTCACAAGCGCCTGGATGGAGGTTTTTTTCAACCACCTCGTTGCACCGGGCGTCGAGGGGGAAAAACTGGAAAGCGATGTTGATTTTGCCCTTGTACTCCTTTTTGAGGAGCTTGAGCTGCCGGTAGAGGAAAAGGCAGTCGGGGCAGAGAAAGTCGACGTACTCGATGACCCGGATGGGGGCATCCTCGAAACGCTCGGTCGACTTGGCTACCCAGTAGGGAGAAATCAGGCTCGGGTTCGGAACCTCGGCCAGGCTGTAGAACTCTTTGATGATGTTAAGGCTAACGCCGCCGACCTGGGCGGCTCTCTTAGCCTCGTAGAAGAGGTGGAAGCCATAGGCGCCAACGGCCAGGAAGACGGCGGAGACCACCAGATACTTAAGAGAGGGAAAAAGAAACAGGAAAAATCGCCTGAGTCGGCCGGTGCCTTCTGTTTTAAGGCCAAATTTCCAGAAAAGATAAAAGCTCAACAGGGAGAAAAGGTAATAGCCCCCGCAGAGCAAACACAGGCTCTTGAGAAAAAATAAGGAATAAAGGAGGAGAGCAACCACTCCTGAGGCGTTCAGGAGGGAAAGGGACTTGTTTGTCCGCTCGAAAGTGGCCGATGGAAAGAGGGCACCCAGGGCGACAAGGGCTCCGATAAAAAGACCGAAATAGCCCATGGGTATGCCACCGAAGTGGGAAATGGGAGAATAGGCCGAGCTGTCGCAATTAAGAAAAGCGCTGACGTCGCAGAAAGACCCGGCAAAGATGGATTCGGGAAAATTGGCTAAGTAAAAGTGCCGAATGGTTAAGAAAGCCGAGGTCATCATCCCGGCACCGGCAACGAAGCTCCATAAACGGCGCCAGGGGTGCCCGGGCAGGGTCAGGGAGCGCTCCATGCCTGGCCTCCTAAAAGAATGGAAGCTCGGAAATTCTAACATAGATGGACGATGAGCTTCCACTCTTCCGCTTTCCAAAAAGATTTCGGCTTCTTAAGCTCATGACTCCATAACCAGACAAGTTCATTTCCCAGGAGGAAAAAGCCAAGGGAATGGAATCAGCGGCTCCTGCGATGGACTTGGAAGGTTACAGTCCCGCCACCGGTGAATTTTTCGGGGTCGAGGCATTGGAGATAGGCGTCCTTGCCCCGCTTGGCCAATCCCAGGTCGAGGGGGCTTACTCCTTTAGCCAGAGCGTTATAGTAGGGTAAAAGAGAAGCGAGGGAGTGGAGGCAGATGCTGTCGGTTCTTTTCAAGTTGACGCGGTATCCGTCGTCGAGAATGATTTTATCTCCCAGCCTGTAAACCGGACATTTTCCCTTGATGTCGATGACTTCGATAATGAGTTTCATGGCCGTTCCTTTCGTCGAAAAGTTTATTCGAGACGAGACTCGCTGGCAAGCGGATAGAAGAAGAAAAAAAAGAAGTTCACTCGATAGATGGAGAGGGAACGCGTGAAAAGAAAAAATCTTTTAGGCTTCTGCTCGGCCTCTGAGGGCTCTTACTCTTGAATAGAGTTTGTGGTAATCTTCTGGAGATGGATTCCATGCCAGTGAAGTCTTACGTTGAGCTGAGATTGAAACCCTCCATGAGGATGGCAGGGTGAGGTGGAGGTTGAACACAGAACAAGGCCGTCGCCAGTTGACGAGTGTCCCTGCTGAAGTGACCACCATCGCTAAAGGTGCCAGCATATTCCTGGTGGGGACGGTCTTGAGTGTCGTTCTCCGGTATGCCTTTGAAGTCCTCATCGCCCGCCGCCTCGGGCCTTCCCTTTTTGGCGTTTTTTTCTTGGGATTGGCTGTTTTTAGAGTTCTCGAAAGGGTGGCCACGCTCGAGCTCGGAAGTGGCCTGCTGAGGTTTGTCTCTCTTTACAGGGGGGAGAGGAAGTTCGATAAAGTCAAGGGGACGATCCTGGCGGGGTTAAAAATTTCTCTTCTTGGGGGGGCGGCGACGGCTTTCCTTCTTTTTATTTTTTCTTCTCTCATTTCTCGTGGGGTTTTTCATGAAATCCAGCTCGCTCCCGTGCTTCGGTTTTTCTCCTTGGGGTTGATTCTGACGGCAGCTACGGAAATTTTTGTTTACAGCCACCAGGCTCTTGGCGCTATCCAGTACCGGGTTTTGACCAGGATGGTCTTCGAGCCCGGCTTGAGCATCATCCTGGCGCTTCTTTTTTTTAAGCTGGGGATGGGCCTTAAAGGAGCGTCCTTGAGCTTCCTTCTTCCTCTGGCGGGCGGAGTTCTGGTTTCTTTTCTATTTCTGAGACATCTTTTCCCCCAACTCGTTCAAGGGGAGTGGACGTCAGTCGTTCATCCACATGCCCTCTTGCGTTTTTCCATTCCCCTTCTTTTTGCTGGAATGCTGAGCCTTTTTCTGAGGCAAATTACACCGCTCATCCTGGGCTATTTCCGGCCGACGTGGGAAGTCGGCCTCTACGCGGGCGCGCTCCGCACATCTCTTCTTCTCGTTGTCATCCTGGATTCCTTTAACGCCCTCTTTGCGCCCATGATTGCCGACCTGACCAACCGGAAGGAAATGAACAAGCTCAGTGTCCTTTTCAACATCGTGACCAAATGGACATTCGCCCTGAGTTTGCCTCTCTTTTTGACCTTTGTTTTTTTTGGCCGCGAGTTGCTCGGGCTCTGGGGAAAGGGGTATGAAGGAGCATTGACTTGCCTTCTTGTTTTAAGCGCCGGTCAGCTCATCAACTGCTCGACTGGACCGGTGGGTTACCTGATCAGCATGAGCGGGAGGACGATGGTCAGCTTAGCGAATTCTTCAGGGGTTCTTGCTTTGAACCTTGTCCTTAACTTCATCCTTATCCCTCGCCATGGCCTTTTGGGCGCGGCCATAGCCGTTTCGTGCGGCCTCATGGTTGTCAACGCCGTCAGGCTGATTCAGGTCAGGGTGATTTTAAAGATCCAGCCCTACAGCCTGGATTTCTTGAAGCCTATCGCCGCCGCAGCCCTGTCCTCTTTCCTTCTTATCATGGCCGGGAAATGGGTGCTGCCTGATGGCGGACCCCTGCTTCAACCAGGACTGGGGATGATTGGGCTGGTCATTTTCTATGCGTCTTTTCTCGCCCTGATGGGAATTCGGCCGGAAGAAAAGCTCATCCTCCAGCGAATAAAGCAAAAGCTCCTTGGGCATAAAGAAAAAAATTAAAAATAGGGAGGAGCTCGGGAGGAGCGAGAAGGGAATTAAGGTATAATGTTCGCTGAGGGCCATGATTGTTAGCTACCGCGGCAATCCGTGGCGGTTGCCCGATTTTCTCGTTGTCGGGGCGGCGCGCTCCGGGACAACCACCTCGTGTTCTCTTCTGGCCACACACCCGCGTGTCTTCTTTCCGCCCGAAAAAGAGCCGATGTTCTTTTCGGTCTATGGCCAGGAATGGTTGCCGGTCGACATCAGGACAGGGAAACAGGCCGAATTTGTTGTTCATGACCTGGAAAGATATACAGGGCTCTTCGCCGAGGCCCGTCCTGATCAACTGCTGGGTGAGGGTTCGACCTGGTATCTTTATTCCTATCAGGCCACGACCCGAAATATCAAGAAGATTTATGGACCCGCGGTATCAGCCTTGCGTATCCTCATCATCCTCCGCAATCCCGTGGAAAGGGCTTGGTCTCATTATTGGCTTAAAAAGAGGAATGGTGAGGAAAGCCTGTCCTTCGAGGAAGCCACCGCCCCGGCAGTCGTTGAACAAAGGCAAGAAAAAAATCTTCTTCCGGGATTTGATTATCTGGGCTTTGGCCGCTATTATCTCCAGGTTCGGTCCTATATGGAGACTTTTGAGAAAGTCAAAGTTTTTCTGTTCGAAGATTTAGTCCAAGATACCCCTAAGACGATGTCTGAAATCTTCAGGTTCCTTGGCTTAGAGCCCGTGCCAATTTCAAATGAAGCGAAGCGCCTTAACGTGGCTGGCGCTCCGAAAAACCAGCTGTCCGCGTTCCTCGGAAAATTAATCTATGAGCCCCATCCCTTTAAATTCCCGCTGAAGACCCTGATTCCTGGCCGCGTCCGGGCTCGCTGGAAGTCCACGCTGAGCGAATCCCTTTTTCAACCGGAGCCTCTACCGGAAAGAGTGAGAAAAAAGTTGCAAATCGTCTATCGAGAGGACATTTTGGCCTTGGGCCATCTCATCGGCCGGGACTTGAGACATTGGCTGAAGTAAATTAGGATAAAAAAATGCGCGTGTGTCTCGTCTGCTCCGCCGGGGGCCATTTCTTTGAGCTCTACAGCCTGACGCCCCTGTGGAAACAGCATGATTGTTTCTGGGTAACTTTTAAGAAAGAAGACACCCAGTGCTTGCTCCGGGAGGAAAAAGTCTACTGGGCCTATGCGCCCACCAACCGCAGTTTCAGGAACCTGATCCGGAATACGTGGCTGGCGGCGAAAATTCTTCCCCGGGAAAAGCCGGATATCATCATCTCGACGGGCGCTGGAGTGGGTGTGCCTTTTCTCATTCTCGGTCGTGCCCTGGGCATCCATACCCTGTACATCGAATCCTTGGCCAGGATAAAAGAACTCTCCTTGACTGGTCGCCTGGTCTATTTCGTTGTCCATCATTTTTATGTTCAGTGGCCCGATCTCGCCCGCAAGTATCGGCGCGCTTTTTATCATGGTCAGGTGACATGAAGATTTTCGTTACTGTCGGGTTTGAAAATTTTCCTTTTAACCGCCTCGTCCAGATCATCGACCAGAGCGTCGAAAAAAACCTCATCCCACCGCCAACCATGATCCAGACTGGACACTCCGCCCTTGAGCCTCGATTCTGCCCCTGGAAGCGATTTCTTCCTTTTGATGAAATCGTTGTCTATCTTGAAGATGCTGATATCATCGTCTGCCATGCCGGCGTGGGGACGACCCTCCTCGCCCTGAGCCGGGGAAAGATTCCCATCCTTTTTCCCAGACAAGCCAAGTACCTTGAACATGTCGACGACCATCAGAAGGAATTCGCTCACAAGATGGCCGCGCTGGGAAAAGTTTTGGCCGCTTTGGAAGGGGAAGAGCTCATTCGCCAGATCCAGAATTATAAGGCTCTCGTCCCAGCTTTAAAGTCCCGCCTCACGCTGAGCGGGCTTCCCCGTTTGCAGGCTCATCTAGAGAGCTTGCTCCATTCCTGGGAGAAGAAAAAGGAGAGAAGGGCATGACCCCGGGTTTCCTTGCCCGTAATCTCTTGTCCCTTCTCTTGAGAAGGCAGTTGCGCTTCGAGTTCGACCGCATTCCGTTGCGAGCCGAAAGAATTTCAGGGCAGAAGCTTTCCAACCTCTTCCGCATCAGTCTCAATCGGCTCCTCCCCATTTCGCCGGCGCTCGGTTTTCCCTACATGGCCCATGTTTCTCCGGCCGGCCTCTGTAACCTCAGGTGTCCCGTCTGCCCGGCTCATGATTCCGACACGCGGGGCAAGACTCTTCTTCCCTTTGCCACGTTCAAGAAGCTTGTCGATGAAATCGGAGATTACTTGGTTTATATCATCCTTTGGAGCTGGGGAGAGCCGTTCCTAAACCCGGAAATCTACCGGATGATTAGCTACGCGGGAGAAAGGAATATCCTGACCGTGACAAGCTCCAACTTGAACCGGTTCGGCCCGGAAGAGGCAAAAAAGCTCATCGATTCCGGGCTCGATGCTTTGATCATAGCTCTCGACGGCGTCAGCGAAGAAAGCTATAGCCAGTATCGGAGCGGCGGAAGCGCCCGCCGCGTTATCGAGAATACGCGTCTTCTTGTCGCCGAGAAGGAGAAGCGGGGAGCGAAGAAGCCGTTCATCAACCTGAGGATGGTCGTATGCCGGGAGAACGAGCACGAGGTTGATGAGTTTCGGGCCGTAGCGAAAGAGCTCGAGGTCAACATGGTCAGCTTCAAGGCTTTCTCGACGAGGCAACCAGGCTTCGCTGACCCGGCCATCGACAGGCGCTTTGCGCCCCGAACGAAATTTTTCCGCTGGTACGATTATCAGCCTGATTTTTCTGTCTCGAAGAAAGCAAAAAAATACGATTGCAAGTTCCCGTGGACCAAGCCGACCCTGTTTGCTGACGGAGAGGTCCTCGCCTGTGAATTTGATTTCCGTTATGGGTATTCGTTTGGAAACCTGAACGAGCAGAGCTTCCGGGAAATCTGGTTTGGCGAGAAGGCTAAGACATTCAGGCGGCGATTCCGGAGGAACCGGGATGATATCGCCTTCTGTCGCGATTGTGTTTTTGACTACAAGCTCATCCCCGGTTGTGTGGTCGAATGGGAGATTCTTCGGCCATGACGCCAGCCTCGATATCGGTGGTCGTTATTACTTACAATGAGGAGAAAAATATCCGCCCCTGCCTCGATTCGCTCATGGCCCTTGATTATCCAAAAGAGAAGCACGAAATCCTGGTCGTCGATGCCTCCACAGACGAGACCCCCCGGATTGTTCAGAGTTATGAGATGGTCAGGCTTATCCGGTCGGCCAAGGGGTTCAGCCAACAAAAAAACGCCGGGCTCGAAGCAGCGAAATTCGATATCGTGGCCTTTACCGACGCCGATTGCATCATTCCGCCCGACTGGCTACGGGTCATCGACCGGGCTTTTCGGGAGGAAAAGGTAACGGGTGTGGGAGGGAATGCTTTTCCTCCCCCAGCTATCCATCGATTTGGTCTGTGGACAGCTTGTGTGGGCCATCCAGCCGGCGGGGCGATCGGGTTTGATGCAAACGTCGAGCGCGGGCGGGATGGAGTTGCTTTTGTTGCTGGTTGCAATTCCGCCTTTCGAAAAAGCGCTCTTCTCGAGGTCGGCGGCTTTGACCCACGTTTTTCTGATGGCGGCGAGGATGTCGATGTTTCCCGGCGCCTAAAGGACAGAGGTTTTTTCCTGGATTATATTCCGGAGCTGACCGTTTATCATAAAGCCCGCGATACATTGAAAGCTTATCTTCGCTGGAACATTGGAGTTGGCATTACCAAATACAACCTCCATCGTCCCTCCCTGGGAAGTCTAATCTTCCAGCCTTTTTTTCCGCTCTGGCCATGCTTGTTGGCCGTCGGCTGTGTTGTCCTCTTGTTCCATAGCTTTCTCTTGAGCATCGGTCTATGGCTTTTTTTGTGGTTTTCTTTTCTTGGTGTTCTCGGGCTGGCCACAAGGCCTTTCCCCCTTCTCCTCAAGAGGCGCAACAAGATAGGTGTTCATCTTCTGAGCTGCTTGACCATCATCCCTGTTCTGATCCTACTCAGGCAAATCTGCATCAACGCCGGGCAGCTCAAGAAGTGGGCTCGGCTGAAGCGCCTCAAGCCCTGATTTAACCTCACGTTAGGGCTAACCAGACGGCGATTCTAATTTGGCCTCCTTGGTTCTGGTCTTGCCAATGACAACAAGACCGGTGACTTGACTCTCTGGGCGAGGGCATCGTAACATCCCCCTATCGCCGATGTGAGCTCATGAAGGTCGAAAGAATCGCGCTCGTTACAGGGAGCAGCCGGGGAATCGGTCGAGAGATTGCTCTCCGCTTGGCTGATGACGTCGGGAGTGTGGCTGTCCATTATAAAAGCCGAAGACAGGCTGCCCTCGAGGTCGTAAGAGAAATCAGAGCAAAAGGAAAAAGAAGCCATGCTTTTGCTGCTGACCTGGCCAGACCCGGCGCGGGTGGGCGCTTGATTAAGCGGATAGAAGAAAGATTTGGCCGGCTAGACATCCTGGTCAACAATTTCGGGCCCATTCTCATCAAGCCATGGGAAGAATTCAAGCCGGCCGAGTGGGAATCTCTTTTCCGCGCCAACCTCATCAGTGCCCTCGAGTGCATCAAAGCAGCTCTTCCCGGCATGAGAGCGCGGCGGTGGGGGAGAATCATCAACATAGGCTATCACCGGGTGGAGCAGCTCCTCGCTTTTTCGACCATCACGCCTTATGCCGTGGCCAAGACAGGGTTACTCATTCTGACCCGTTCCGTGGCTGCATCCGAGCTTGAATCGGGCATCACCGTCAACATGGTTTCGCCCGGGCTGATAGAGGGGGGCAGGCTCCCTGCAAAGATGAAAATTCGACCGGGAAGGCTTGGGAAGGCCAAGGATGTCGCTGAAGCTGTGGCCTTTCTTGCCTCGAAAAAGGCTGACCGCATCACCGGGACTAACCTCGTCGTCGCCGGCACCTGGAAATTATAGACGAAACCCATGGCAAGAGCTTTCTCCGGCGCGCTGTGGTACTGGGCGCCTTTGGCAAGTCATCCAAATTTTTAAAAATTTTACTTGACAAAGGCCGGTGGCTGACGTATTTTATATATGGTGAACAAAATGGTAAACAAAATAAGGAAAGAGTTGACCAGGAGGCAGGCCAGGGTTCTCCGGGCCATCGAGAGCTTTGTCCTCGAGCGCGGGTTTCCCCCGACCATCCGCGAGCTCGGGCGACGGCTTGGCCTCAGCAACCCCTCGGCCGTGTTCAAGCACATCCTGAGCCTGGAGCGGAAGGGCTACCTCCGGCGCGAGGCTGGCGAGCTTCGCCTGGCCGGCTTTCCGGCGCCGCTCGACCACCAGATCCGGGTGCCCCTGGTTGGTGTCGCCCCTGCCGGCCGGCCCGAGGAAGTTTTCGAGTCCCTCGGCGAGAACGTGGAGGTTCCCGAGTGGATGGTTGGCCGCCGCCGCGGCAACATCTTCTGCATCCGGGTCATCGGCAAGAGCATGGTCGATGCTTACATCGACGACGGCGACCGGGTGCTTCTTGAGCGGACGACAACGGCCAACTCGGGCGAGATGGTCGTCGCTCGCCTCGACGACGGCTCCGTGACTTTGAAGAGGCTCCGCCGGGAGAACGGCCGGATTCTCCTCGTCCCCGAGAACCCCGAGTATAAGCCGATCGAGGTCAAGGAACTCCGGGTCGTCGGCCGCGTCATCGGCCTGCTCCGGAAATACTGAGAACCGGGCGGGAGTTTTTTGCTCTCCGGGGGGCGAGGGAAGAAGAGTGTTTCTCTTTTCTTCTCCCCTGAGGAGAGGGGAGAGAGGTGAGGGTGATGCGGCGGGGAGAATTTTTTAAGTGACGAGGAAGAGAGACACTTTGGAGGACTAGCGAAGCCTGAAAGCGGGGACCTGATGAGAGAGCGGTGCGTTGTCCACATCGACATCGACGCCTTTTTTGCGACTGTCGAGGAGCTCCTCAACCCCGCTCTCAAGGGTAGGCCGGTCATCGTCGGCGGCCTGCCCCACGAGCGGGGTGTGGCGGCGACCTGCAACTACGAAGCGCGGCGCTACGGTGTCCACGCCGGCATGCCCCTGCGACAGGCTTACCAGCTCTGCCCGAATGGCCTCTTCATCCGCGGCAACTACCAGGTCTATCAGGCCTTCTCGGAGAAGTTTTTCCGGATTCTCTCCGAGTACACGCCCGATGTCGAGGCGGCCTCACTCGACGAAGCCTACCTCGAGCTAACGCGCTGCCGGCCGCTCTATGCCTCCTTCTCCGAAGCTGCCCGCCGGATTAAAGCCCGGGTTGAGAAAGAGCTCGGCCTTAAAGTCTCCGTCGGCGTAGGGCCGAATAAAATCCTGGCCAAGCTGGCGACGAAACGGGCCAAGCCCGCCGGCTTCTTCGAAGTCGAGCCGGGCCGCGAGGAAGAATTCCTCCGCCACCTGGGCATCGAGTGCCTTCCCGGGATCGGTCCCAAGGCCCAGGTCATCCTCCGGATGCTCAATATCCACAAGATAGGCGACCTCTGGGGGATGCCGCGCTCGGTGCTGCGCTCCCTCTTCGGGCTCGAGGGAGAGGAAGTCTATCTCCAGGCGCGGGGAATCGACAGTCGGCCCGTGTTCACCCGTACTGTCCCCAAGTCCTTATCGCGCGAGACGACCTTCCTCGAGGATATCTGGGACAGGCGGCTGCTTCTTGCGCATCTTGCCTATCTCTGCGATAGGCTCACTCTCGGCCTCCGCCAGGAGCATGTCTTTGCCCACGTCATTGAGGTCAAGGCCCGCTACTCCGACTTCAAGACCGAGGTCCGGCGCCGCCTCCTTCTCATCCCTCTCCAGGAGATGGGCGCGATTTATCGCGTCGCCGAGGAACTCTTTCTCAAGCTCTTCTCAGCGTCTCGGCTTTCCCTGCGGCTCGTCGGCGTCAAGGCCTCAGACCTGGTTAGGGCCCGGCCGCTGGCGCTTTTCGAGCCCTACTCGGACCGCGAGGAGCGGCTCGGCGCTGCCATCGACCGGGTGCGGGAGAAATACGGGTTCGGCTCGCTCCTGACCGTCCGGGAGAGGATGCTCGACGCCATCTACGAGTTCGAGCCGAGGCGCGGTTTTGTCCTCAAGACGGCGTCACTGACGAGGTGAGTGGCCATGTTTGTTCCACTGCGCTTGCATTCGGTTTACAGTCGCGGGAAGGGGAGTATCACCCTTGAGGAGGTCGCGGCGTGGGTGGCACGGAAGAGACTTCCCGCTGCCGCCATCGCCGACATCGAAAACCTCTACGGCTGGGCCAGGTGGAAGAGGGCGGCTGAAGCGCGTGGCGTTCGGCCCATTTTCGGCTGCGAGATGAAGATTGCGGGGCGGCACTTTGTCTTCCTCGTCAAGAGCCGGGAAGGCTACTGGAACCTGATGGAGATTTTCAATTGGAAGGAGAGAAGGCTGGCTGAAGGGAGAGAAGGGCGGCGGGAAAAAGAAAGAACGGTTCGGTTGGCGACGGATGGCCTGGTCGTTATTCTTATTCCCCAGCGTGAAGACATCAGCCCTGCGATCGAATTTTTCCCTGGCGGAGATTTATACCTGGGCGGCGATTTTTCCAACTTTAGGAAAGTGGGGGAGTGGAGACGCACCTACAACCTCCCCGTCGTCTGGGCCAACCCGCTCAAATTCATCACCAGCCCGGACCGCCTGATCCTCCTCCGGGCCATTGTCGAGAAAATTCCCTTTCCGCCAGAAAGACAGAGGCTGGCAGACAAGGTGCCGCTTTTCGGCCCGGCCCAGGAAGCGATCGCTCTTAAGAAATTCGGTTCGGCGGTCAAAGGCGCCTTTGAGCGAACGTTCGAGGTGGCCGAGAAATGTCATTTGACCTTCGAAAATATCGTGCCGCCGCTTCCGGCCGACCTCTTTTCCATAACCCTGCGAGAGCTCATCTTGGGGCGGCTCCGGGAAGCGAGAAACCTGAGCTGGCGCGAGAGGGAGAGGGCGCGCCATGAGCTCGAGGTCATCGAGAAATCCGGGTTCGCCCCCTACTTCCTCATCGTCCACGATGTCGTCGAGTTCGCCCGGCGCCGCGGCATTCTCCACAACCTCAAGGGTTCGGGCGCTTCCTCCTATCTGGCCTATCTCCTCGGCATCTCCCACGTCAACCCGGTCGAGTTCGACCTCTACTTCGAGCGCTTCCTCAACTGTGGCCGGAACGACCCGCCGGATATCGACCTCGATTTTGATTCTCGCCGCCGCGACGAAATCCTCGCCTATGTTCTGAGAAAGTACGGCCAGGGAGAAAAGACCGGCGGGGCGTTTGTCTGCAGCCTGAAGAACTACCGCGCCCGCTCCGCCCTCTACGAGACAGCCCGGGCCTTCGGCCTGCCACCCGAGGAGGCGCGCTCGCTGGCGAAGAGAATTCCATTTTTCGCTGAGCCCGATTTCTTGCGCCGGGATAAACCCGCGGCCGGCCAGCTCGAGATCTGGAAGATGGCGGCGGAGCTCGGCGGCGTCTATGCCGAGGTCTCCCTCCATGTGGGCGGTGTCATCATCACGCCGGCGCCGGCCGGTCGTTACCTCCCGCTCGAGCAATCGGCCAAGGGGTTCGTCATGAGCCATTTTGACCGGGACGCGGTCGAAGATTTGAAGCTCATCAAGCTCGATTTGCTTTCCGTGCGCGGGCTCGCCGCCATCTCCGCGGCGAAAGAGAAGCTGGGCCTCCGGAGCATCCCGCCCGATGACGCCAAGACCTACAAGCTCCTCCAGACTGCCCAGACCATCGGCTGCTTCCAGGTGGAAAGCCCAGCCATGATGAACCTCCTCCGCCGGATGAAGCCAGCTACCATCCACGAGCTCACCCAGGCTCTGGCCCTCATCCGGCCCGGGCCGACCGAAAGCGGGATGAAAGAAGCGCTCCTCCGGGCGCGGGAAAAGCGACAGACTTTTCGCGACCCCCTCCTCGAGAAAATCCTCCCCGAGACCGGCGGGCTTCTCCTCTACGAAGAGCAAGTCATGCAGGTGGCCGAGCGGGTGGCCGGAATGCCGCCGGAAGAGGGCGATTGGCTGCGCCGGGTCCTCAAGAAGAGAAACGGCGGCCGGGCGGCGCTCAAGGAGAAGTTTTTTGGCGAGGCGCGCGAACGGGGCTACACGGCGGCCGAAGTCGAAAAGCTCTGGACGACGCTGGAGAAATTCTCCTCCTATTCCTTCAATAAAGCTCACAGCGCGTCGTATGCGGCCATGGCCTACCAGGCTGTCTACCTCAAAGCTCACCACCCGGTGACGTACATGGCGGCCGTGCTCAACGCTGGAGGTGGATATTACTCCCTCACTGAGTACATCGAAGAAGCCAAGCGTCGGGGCGTCCACATCTTGGGCCCGGACATTAACCGCTCTGGTTACGGGTTCGAGGTCGAGGGGTCGAATATCCGCGTCGGCCTGGCCTCGATCAAGGGGCTGGCGGTGAGGACAATCGAAAAGATCCTCGAGGAGCGCAAGGAGGCTGAGTTCGTCTCGGTCGAGGATTTTTTGAGTCGGGTCCATCTCGGGAAGGCGGAGCTCCTCTATCTCATCAAGGCTGGCGTTTTCGACTCCCTCGAGCCGCGCCGGACGCGGCAGATTCTCCGCCATTTCCAGGGACTCGAGGACATGGAGGGAGTCGCCGACATGAACCCGCTCGAGAAGGCCAAGATGCTCGTCGATTCTCTCGGGTTTAGCCCCGGCCCGGATTCGCTCGAGCTCTACGAGGGGAAGAGGCCGGAGCTACGGATCAGGGACCTGGGGAATTACATTGGCCGGCAGGTGGAGCTCGTGGTGCGGGTGGTAGACGCCCGGCTCAAGGAGACGAACGGCGGCCGCAAGTACTTCTATTTGTTCGAGGACGAGACGGGGCTCTTGGAGGGCGTGGGAGAAAAGCGCTGCCTGAGCTTCGGCTCGCCGCCCCTCTGCTGCCTGCGGGGCGAGGTACGCCGCGACGGCTCCGGCGTGGTCAAACTCCACAACTGCAGTTTCTTGAAAACATTTTAGACCAACGCGAATTTTGGCAGGCAATGTGCCGCTATACTGGGCTCCATGAGGGTGCTTGCCCTATTCAACTCCTTCCTCGGTGGCCAAGAAATGGAAGTTGGGTGGAAATTCATTCGGTCGCCGACGGTCAGAGTAGTCAACTCTATTTCGAGAACAGGTGTTGAAAATGGAGTCCTCTTTGGCTTCTCATTAAGAATTGATGGCGTACTTTTCTCCAACCCTGGTCTTGAATTCAATAGTATCCTGCCCAATTATTTTATAAGAGACCGCACCACGGGGCCCCGTTATTCTTGGTCTGCTGCCAGCCTCAACTTTAAGTTGGTTTCCAGAACTTTTTTCCTGAATTCCTCATCAATTCCAAGGATTTTTGAGGCTTCACCCACGTAGCTGAAAAGGTCGCCGAGAATCTGAAGGTCAATGGTCGAGCCAGCGCAAAGGGTTGTGCCCGGACTCATCCAGCCTGTCGTTTCATCAAAAAAAGTTATGTTTCCCGGCCGGTCGGGAAAATTTTCAGGCGAGGTAGAAGGGTTGGTCACCAGCCAGCCATGTTTGGGATGTGGCTCCAGAAAATCGAGGAAAAATTCAACGCTTCCTTTCATGAAATGCTCCTTGGCCACTTCCGAGCCCTGGTCGGTCAGCTCTTTTATCATCTTCAAGAGGGGCTCGGCACACTCGGAAAGGTTGGTGAGCTCTGCTGGCCAGTAGTTCATTTCTAAGTTGATGTTGGTCGTGCACTTTGCATCCCACGCTGGGTTCATGCTTTCATTCCAGATGCCCTGAAGGTTGGCCGGCTGGGTTCCAGGCCTGGAAGAGCAGACCAGCAGATAGCGGCCGAATTGAAAAACAAGGGCCGCTAAATTGGGGTCATTTTTCCCGTTGTAGTTTTTGATTCTCTCATCGGTAGGCAAAAAAGAATTGTCAGCCGAGCCGAGGTCGAGGGAAACCCGGCGGAAAAGCTGGCGATGGGAAGCGATATGGTCAGCTTAAGGTCCACCACTCCAGTACGTCTCTTCGTTGAGCTGAATCCTTTCTTCGTCAGTGCGGCCAAAAACCATCGCTCCCAAACGGCCGTTGCCCACGGGGAAGGCATTTTCCCATTTATCCGCCGGATGTTCATACCAGATAACCGTTGTCGGGTCGATCTTTCGGGAAGGAATTGCAGTCTGGCCGAACATCCTTAGAGCTGGTAGGATGATGAACAAAATTATTGTGGGAATATTGGACAAACCCGCTTTCCCGCTCATCTTTACTTTTTGATGCACCACCGCGGAGAGTTGGATAGACTCTTCCTTAAGACTTCTCATTTTTGGAGATGCACAAAAAGATTATGTCGGTCGTGACCATCATCGTCAATACTCCACTATCACCCAGAAATTGATTATATGAAAGCGCTGCATCAACTCCGCTAGAAGGTGTATAAAGGAGTAAAGGAGGTAAAGCAAGATGAATCGTTTTTTGGATGTGATGCCCACAAGAGGTATTCGGTGTTTGCTTCGGTCGACGAAGCTGGCCAGAAGCAAGCGGCTGTTCGGGTGGAGAACAATCGGGCTCTGTTTCGTCACTACTTGAGCACTCTTCCGCCTGGCTCGCCG
>CAYUKK010000051.1:0-11565 GCA_964445305.1 uncultured Eubacteriales bacterium | reverse complement strand
CGAAATCACTGCACGATCGCGCATATTGCCATGCTCCTCGTGGCCCTGGCGGCTCACCGCGAGGGGTTCCCCGACAAAATCCGCTACGTGAAATCCTTCTTGCCTCGTTACCTTGTTTGAGCTATTTTTGTGAAGCCCTATTGATAGAAAAGGGAGCTCGGGTATTCAATGGCCACAAAATCGAGGTAGCGTGTTTCGCTTGAAGTGGGAAGGAAAAAAACGGAACGAAGGGGTGAGCGCCGGGCTTCTTACCAGCGGTAGACGGCGGCAGCCCAGGTGAAGCCGGCCCCAAACGCATCCATGACGAGGATATCGCCCTTCTTGAGCTTGCCTTCCGTGGAGAGCTCATGGAGGCTGATGGGGATGGAGGCCACCGAGACGTTGCCGTATTTCTGGATGTTAACGTAGACTCTCTCGGGTGGAAGGTCGAGCCTCTCGCCGGTCGCCTCGATGATCCGCGTGTTGGCCTGGTGGGGAATGAGCCAGGTGACATCTTCTTTTTTTAGCCCCGCCTTTTTGAGGGCCTCCACCGCCGCCTCGCCCATGCGCTTGACAGCATGCTTGAAGACTTCGTTGCCCTTCATTTGGATGAAATGGAGATTATCGGCCACGGTCTGGGCGGAGGCGGGAAGACGCGTTCCGCCCGCGGGCAGGATGAGGAGGTTGCCGAGTGAGCCATCGGCCCGCCAGTAATGGGAGAGCATCCCCGATTCGTCCTGGCTTTCTTCGAGGACAACGGCTCCGGCCGCGTCTCCGAAAAGAACGCAGGTCGAGCGGTCCTTCCAGTTGGTGATTTTGGTCAGGAGCTCGCCGCCGATGAGAAGGGTCCGCCGGGAGATGCGGTTAAGAATCAGGCCCTCGGCCAAAATCATGCCGTAGAGGAAACCCGTGCAGCCGGCGCTGATGTCGAAAGCGGCGACATGGTTGGCCTCGAGGCCCTGCTGGACCCAGCAGGCGGTTGACGGGAAAAGGGTATCCGGGGAGGAGGTGGCGACGATGATGAGGTCGATGTCGTCCACAGTGAGGTGGCCGTTGGCCAGGGTTCGCCGCGCTGCCTCCACGCAGAGGTCGGAGGTGGCCTGCTCGTCAGAGGCGATGTGGCGCTCCTTGATACCCGTCCGGGTGACAATCCATTCGTCAGTCGTGTCGACCATCTTTTCGAGGTCGGCGTTGGTCAAAATCTTTTCGGGAGCGTAGAAACCGGTGGCGGAAATCCGGATGCGCCTTTTTTCTTTCTCTTTCTCTTTCGTCGTCATGGCGTGCTCATTGCAGTCGGGCCGATGGTCGTGGGTGATTAGTCCGCGACCTTTTTCGAATTATCTTAGCCCTTGCCATCATGTCCAAAATGCTTAAAAGGCAATCTGTATAGCATACACTCCCCTATTTTGCAAATTTCGCGACCGGCGAGGGAGCATCTTTCATTCCGTGATGAGACTGGGTCCTACCCCGGCGCCCCTTCGTTCTTCGCCTGGGTCAGGTCTATCTCGAAGCACGCAAAGGGCGCGGCCGATGGTCCTTGAGGCCCGTGGACTAACTGAGCTCACTCCCAAGCTTTGCCTATTTATGATAAAATCTATCGCCCCATGCTAAGAGGCTGGCGTTTATCGACTCTCCTCATGGAGCGGACAATTCTCGCCTTGCTCCTGGTTTTGAGTTTGGCCCTCATTTTCCCCACCTTCTCTGCCGGGCAGCTCGTCCTCGGCCAATACGAAGATGAAGCGCCGCTTCGAACCTGGAATATTTTCGGCTTCCCAACAGGGGCGAGTCTCGGTCGGGGGGAGACGTCGTTTGCCGTCCCCGCCGCCGACCCCGCCACAGCTCTGAGCAATCCGGCCCTCCTTACGGATATGTCAGGCTTGCGGCTGACGCTCAACGGAATGGCAATGTCCACATCGCTCCGCAGGTTTTCCATTATCAACACGGGTGTGCTGGCGACAGAGGGGAACATCTTCCTGAATCTTTACGGGGTTGACATGGCCGGGCTTTCTTTTTCCAGGGGCGGCTGGGGGGTTGCCTTCAACGTCTATCTCGCGGAAATCTACGACCGCCCCCCGACAGAGTACGAATACTCCTATCGCGGTCAGCTCTACTATAAAATCAAATTCAACCAGGATGGCCTGCTGAGAATTTATCATCTCAGCCTGGCCAGAAAGATGGGCCCGGCTGGCCGCATCCGGGCCGGAATCGGCTTCAACATCGCCCGCGGCGACCTTCATCGAAAAATCGAGGAAGAGTGGGCGGCGAATGGCATCGTCATCAGCGACTCGAAGAGCCAGGAATTTTCGGGCTTTTTTATCAACGGTGGGGTGGCGGTTCAGCTGACCGAAAAACTGCTCCTGGCGGCGGTGGCGAGGACGCCCTACCAGAAGAATTCGCCTGGAGAAAGCGAGCTCATCTACGACGCGCCGGCTGGGGGGGTGGATATCTCTATTACGGCCTCGGCTACCAGCCGATACAAACAGCCACTGGTCGTTGGACTGGGGGCGAGCTACCTCGTTTCCCCGCGCTTGCGGCTCTCAGCCGATGTCTCATTTTTCAACTGGGCAAGCTACCGCGTGGAGTATTTTGAAGAAGAGCTGGAGCGTCATTTCCGGAACACCGTCAAGGCTGGGCTGGGCGGGGAATTCGTTGTCCCCTGTCGATTTTTCGGCCGGGAGGCAGCGATTCCGCTTCGCCTTGGCATCATCCGGGATGAGCAGCCGATGAAGGAATTGCCCTCGGCTTACACGCTCCTTTCAGCGGGAGCAGGCTTCCACTGCGGAGTTATCCGTCTGGACCTCGGCGCTTCAGCGGGCAGCGAGAAAGGATCGGGCGATTCGCTCGAGGCGCGGCGGATAGCCCTTTCGCTGACCCTTGGATTTTGAGGAATATGGGCTGGCCAAGGAAAGCGGGAAAGAGAATCTGGTTAGTTTTCCTTCTCGGAACGCTTCTCTGGGGAGCGGCCGAGATTATCCAGGGTGGTGTGGGGGTTGAAGCTCGGGTTGAGGATGGATTTGGAGAAGGCCGCGTTCAGGGGGCAGCGCGACCTGAAGATAGCGCCATCGTCAGCGTCAAGAAGTGGCCTTCTTTCGAGAGGTCTCTTGAGGCGCTCGGGCTTGACCTTCTCTTTGAATGGGAGGGGCGAATCTACATCCTGGCCGGGCCCCAGGATTTGGAGCGACTCAACAGCGCCTCTATCCCCTATCTTTTCGAGAACCACCGGTTCCCGGCTCTGGGCCAGCCCCAGGTTTCTCTCCTCACCAAAATAAACGGCAATTACCACTCGTACAAAGAGCTCGAGACAGACCTTAAAGCCCTTCAGGCTAAGTTTCCTCAACTGGCCAGAGTTCATAGGATCGGCCAGAGCCACGAGGGCAGGAACATCTATGCCCTCAAAATCAGCGACAACGTTTCCGAGGACGAGGAGGAAGCTGAAGTTCTTTTCCTTGGCTGTCACCATGCCCGGGAGTGGATTTCAGTTGAGGTGCCCTACCTACTGGGGAAATATCTGGCCGAAAACTACGCCACCGACCCGGAGGTGGAAAGGCTGGTCAATAAAAGCGAAGTCTGGATTGTCCCGCTCGTCAATCCGGACGGGCTCGAATATTCCATCTATTTTTACCGCTACTGGCGGAAGAATCGTCGCCTTAACGCCGATGGAAGCTACGGGGTTGACCTCAACCGGAACTATGGCTATCTGTGGGGATTTGACAACGTCGGCTCAAGCCCAGAACCTGGCTCGGCCGTCTATCGCGGCCCGGCTCCCTTTTCCGAGCCGGAGACGCGGGCGATCCGGGATTTCTTTTTGAGCAAGAATTTTCAGGCGCTGGTGAGCTACCACAGCTACTCTCAAATCATCCTTTACCCCTGGGGCTACACGACTAAGCCATCTGACCAGGATTCTCTTCTCCGACAGATTGCGGCGAAGATGGCCGAACTGATGGAGCCGGTAAACGGCCGCGTTTATGGCTACGGCCAGGCGGGTGCTTCGCTTTACCTTACGAACGGGGACACCACGGACTGGGCTTTTGGCGTGGCCGGAATCCCGGCCTACACGATTGAACTTCCGCCCATCGACCAGCTCGGCGGCGGGTTTTTCAACCCTGAGGCCGACATCCATTCCATCTTCCAGGAAAACCTTCAAGCCGCCCTCCACCTCCTCCGCCTTTTTGCCCAACACTCCGAAAGGAATCAGACCCCAGGCCGAACAAAACTATTGACAAAGAGGAGCGAGAAGAGTAAATAAGGAGACACCCAGCCCAGAGCGGGCGCTGCCCCGCGGTGCCTGAGGAAGGAGGATCGTTGAAGCTTATAGCTTTCCAGGCGCAGCCATCTTTTCAGCAGGAAGGGTTGCCATACTGGATGTTCTACTTCCTCCTCTGCATCATCCTCCTTCTTGTCGTCTTCATTTTCCTTCGCGATAAGCAGCTGCGCATGCGCATCAGCGCATTCCTGGCTGGAGCACGTCGAAGGTCAGTCATCATCCGGTTAAAGTTCCAGCTCAAGAAGGAGAGACAAAAGAGAGGGAGCTTGCTCTGCGAGCTCGGTAAAAGAGCGTGGGAACAGGGGATCCCGGTCCGGGACAGCGATTTCCTCCAGACCGAGCTCACCAAGCTGGTGGAAAGGAAAAAGACCAGTCAGATGGAATGGAAAAAAGCCTTGGACGAGCTGGAAAGGCTTAACCAGCAACTCGAAATGGCAAGGCGTTCGCACGATGAAAAAGTAAAGAAAAAGCAAGAAGGAAAAGGAAGAGGGCAAGTCCTGACGGGGGAAGACAAAGAAAAAGAGACGAGCCTGGAACAAATAAAAAGCGACGAGGCTGACCTCAAAGATCTCGAGGCGGAAGCCAGGCGCGAGCGTCATGACCTCGAAAAAGCCATCCACTACTGGAGTAAGCTCAAAGAGCGTCTCGAGCACCGGATAAAGAGTATCGAAGCCCAGGAGGAAGCCCTCTTCTACTCCCTTGGCAAGAACCTGGAGGAGGCAAGGGTTAGCCACCAGCAACTGGATTCCCTCTACTCCCAAATTGACACCATCAATCAACGTATCTCCACTCTCCTTCACCGCATCGAGACTCTTTCCGGCGGTTAAAATCAGAAGATTAGAAGGGGTCGGACCGCGCTAATCCATTTGATTTCAATCTGTTACCCTCAATTCGAGGCCTTTTTAGGGCATTAAACGCGCATTTTTGGGGCAAAAAATGATGGGATGCCGGGGTAGCTTAGTGCCGTGTTTAGACCCTGAGATTGGAAAGGTATGATAAAATAGAAAGATGGTAAAGTCGCGGATGCTGGCGCATGTTTGCTGCGCCCCCGATGCTCTCTACGTCCTTGGTCTCCTCAAAGAGGAATTTGATATTACCGTCTTCTTCTACAACCCCAACATCTATCCTGAGGAAGAATACACCCTGCGCCTCCGCGAAACGCAGCGCGTGGCTCAAATCCACGGCCTACCTCTTATCCTCGGCCCTTATGATTCCGGACGCTGGCTGGCTTTAACCGAAAAATTCAAGTCCGAGCCGGAAAAGGGCCGGCGCTGCGACATCTGCTATGCGATGAGGCTCGAACAGACGGCTAAACAAGCGGCCGCAGACGGCTACGATTATTTTGCGACGGTGATGAGTCTGAGTCCGTGGAAGAAAGCGGATGTCCTCAACCGTATCGGCCGGATGTTAGGCCGACGTTACGGAGTTCGCTACCTCGAGGCCAACTTCAAGAAAAAGGACGGCTTCCGCAAGAGTGTCGAGCTCAGCCGGGCTTACGAGCTTTACCGACAGGATTACTGCGGCTGTCTTTACAGCCGACAGGACAAGAAGAGATAATCTTCAAGCTACCATCCCGATGATACGTCGAGGTCGGCAGCGTGGCCAAAAATTCAAAATCCTATGGGCGAAATAGAAAAGAAGGAGCCGATGATTCCAGGATGAAAGGGACAACGGGAAAGCGAGATACGTGAAACATGGGTAGATGAAAAAAATGAAATCATCGCCGGCCGGCCAGGCCTGCCGCGTCACCGTCTTCGGTGTCGTCCAGGGTGTCGGCTTCCGGCCCTTTGTCTACCGCCTGGCTCATCGCCACAAACTCCGCGGCTGGGTCAAGAATATCGGCTACGGAGTCTCCCTCCATCTCGAGGCCGAGGATAGCGCCAACCTCAAAGCCCGCCTCCAGAGCTTCCTCTCTTCCCTCGAGGCGGAAAAACCCCCGCTGGCCCTCATCGAGAGCGTCAAGGTTGAGCCTGCTTCCTTTGTGGGTTTCGAAGATTTTCGCATCATCAAATCCGCTCGCGGCGAAAGCTTTGTCTTCATCTCGCCCGATATCGCCACTTGCCCCTCCTGCCTCGAAGAGATACAAAACCCGGCCGAGCGCCGCTACCGCTACCCCTTTACCAATTGCACCGATTGCGGCCCGCGCTATACCATCGTCCAGTCTCTCCCCTACGACCGCCCCAGAACGACGATGGCCGATTTCACCATGTGCCCCGACTGCCGGCGCGAGTACGAGGACCCGCTTGACCGGCGATACCATGCCCAGCCCATCGCCTGCCCCCGCTGTGGACCAGAACTCGAACTCAAGGATACCAAAACTGGAAAAACCCTCGACCGATGCCTCGAAACAGCCATCGCCCTCATCCGCCGCGGCAAAATCCTGGCTATTAAAGGGCTGGGCGGCTTCCATCTCGTCTGCGACCCGCATAACCACAGGGCTGTGGCCAGGCTCCGCTGCCTCAAGCAAAGGAAGACCAAGCCGCTCGCCCTCATGGCCCGAGATGTCGAGACTGTCGAAAAATACGCCTTCCTCTCCGAAGCAGAAAAAAAGGAGCTTATCTCGGCCAGTCGACCCATCGTCCTCCTCAAGAAAAGGCAAGACATTCCGGGAATCGCCCCCCACCTCAACGAGGTCGGCTTTATGCTTCCCTACACGCCCCTCCATCACCTCCTCCTCGAGGAGCTCGGCCTCGTCGTCGCCACGAGCTCGAACCAGAAAGATGCGCCGATTGCCAAGGACGAGAAGGAAGGAATCGCCAGCCTCGCCGATTACATCCTCACCCACAACCGCCCCATCGAGAGCCGGTCGGATGACTCGGTGCTCAAGGTCGTCGCCGGCAAGCCACTCTTCCTCAGACGAGCCCGAGGTTACGTTCCCTTTCCCCAGCGCGTCCCGAGTGAGCTTCGTCTCCCCTGCCAGATCATGGCCTTGGGAGGCGAGCTCAAGGATACAATCTCCATTTACAAGAATGGCTACGCCATCACCAGCCAGTTCCTGGGCGACCTGGACGAGTATCAGAACTTCCTCTATTTTGAGGAAACCCTCAACCACCTCAAGCGCCTCTTTAGCTTCGAGCCGGAACTCCTCGTCTGCGACCTCCATCCGGGGTTTCGAACGACTCATTTTGCCCAAAAATCGGGGTTGCCCTTTTTCCAGGTGCAACACCACTTCGCTCACACGCTGGCTGTCCTCCTCGAGCACGGCTTTCCTCCCTCCTCAAAAGTGATTGGCATTTCCCTCGACGGTTATGGGTATGGCCAGGACGGCGGGGCCTGGGGCGGTGAATTCCTCCTCGCCAATTATAGCTCCTTCACTCGCGTGGCTCGCTTGCGGGAAGTCCCCCTCCCGGGCGGCGACCAGGCGGCCCGTCAGCCATGGCGGATGGCACTCGCTTACCTCCAGGATGCTTTCGGCGCTGAAAACAACCTCCCCAGAGTCGAAGCCCTCGAAAAAATCGATCCCCGCAAGAAGCGCCAGATTCTCCGGATGATGGAAGCAAAAGTCCGCTCGCCCCTGACCTCCAGCTGCGGCCGTCTTTTTGACGCCGTCTCTTTCTTAGCCGGCATCGCTCCTGTTGAAGTGGAGTTTGAGGCCGAAGCGCCGATGCGGCTCGAGGCACTGGCACTGGCCTCAAGTAGCGGACATAAGCCCTACCCCTTTTCCCTCACTATGGATTCTTGCCCGTGGGAGCTCTCCTTTGTCCCAACCATACGCGCTATCGTGCGAGAGCTCGACCGGGGCGTTTCGCCGGCCACAATTGCTGGCCGCTTTCACACGACTTTGGCTCAGGCCATTGCTCAGGTCGTTCGCCTGGTATCGATTGAGTTTGGAGCGAAGACAGCCGTCCTGACAGGCGGAGTTTTCTTGAACAGGAAACTCCTTGAAGACACAACAGCCCGGCTCGAGGAAGCAGGTCTCACCGTCCTCCGCTCTGTTCGCTATTCCCCCAACGACGAATCCATTTCCCTGGGCCAGCTGGCCTACGCTCTGGCTCGGGTGAAAAAAGAAGGCTTTCCCCGCTAACTGCCCAACCCCGCTTTTTCCTCGGTCTCTTCTTTTGCCTCCTTTTTCTCCTCTTCCTTTTTCTGCTCGAGCGTAAGCTTGATTCCGCCCATGACTAAAGCGATGAAGTTAAACACATGAGCTCCAAGGTAGCCTGAGATGCCGAGCAGGCCGAAACCGATGAGGCCACCGAAGAAAGCGAAGACAATCCCGCCCATGAGGGTTCCCTGGAGAGTTCCCAAAAACTCTGGCAAAGCCCGGCCGAGCCCGGAGAAAAATCCCGAGGCGCCGACAAATACGCCGGCGATGATGCCCAGGACGAGGCCACCCCCGCCGCCAAGGAAAAGAAAACTCGGGGGGTGAAGACGCCGCAGTAAAAAGTTGTTCTGAACCTTGGGCATGAACATGGCTTCCTCGGCAAAGGGCACGGCCGTTGCGTCCACCTCTGCCTGAGGAGTGCAGTGGGTGCATTTCTGGAAGGGGTGTTCCAGCCGGGCTCCACAGCGAGGACAAATGGCCTCCTTTTCGAGAAGGCTTTCCCCGCATCGGTCGCAGAACTCGGCGCCGGGCTCATTCTCCAGGCCACACGAGTAGCACTTTATCTTTTTCAACTCGCCGGGAGGCGGGTCGGCTCGAACCCAATCCCGGCCATCAAAATAATACCATTTGCCGGTCTGAGCGCCGATCATCCAGAACCGTCCCTGGTCGTCGCGGAGGCGCAGCCTCTTCAGGCGGTCAATAAACTCCCGGCGGGAAATCTCCTGGCGGCGGTACTGCCGGCGAAGCGCCTGGAAGGCGATTTCGATGTCGCGGAAACTCTCTCCCATTTGTCTATAATCTATTTAATTTCAATAACATAGAAGAAAGGCCCGCATTCTCCTCCCCACCTGACGAAAATTTGTGCAAAACGTCATATCTGTAAGAAATTGCGAAAATTGGCTGCCTCAACCCCTGGCTTTTTCCACACGTTTTCCACAGTTTTTGTGAAAAAGTTAGAACGCCCATGAGCGCCCCAGTTCAAGCAGGCTGTAGCCCTTGATGGGAGCGGGCATAAAAGACACGATGAAGATGATAATCATGAGAATGCCGAGGCTGTAACGGAGCGGGGAAAGCCTCTCCCCTTCATCCATGACCCGCGGATGCTTGAGCCCGAGAAGGAGGATGACCAGCGCCCAGACAATCCAGCCAACCCAGAAAAAAACACCCATCAGGAAAAAGAGGGCAAGAAAGATTTTGGCTAAAACTCTGGCCTTCTGTCCAGCCAGCGCATAGGCAACGTGGCCACCGTCAAGCTGGCCGACAGGAAAAAGGTTGAAGGCGGTGACGAGGATGCCCACCCACCCGGCAAAACCGACGGGATGGAGGAAGAGGTCGCTCTCGGCCGGGACATGACGGAAAAGTATGCCCTCAACGAACTTCAAGAGCAACGGTTCTCCAAAAACGAGGGTTTCCTCTCGGGGCATGGGGGGAACAACCTTGGATAGAGCGAGGCCGTAGATAAGGGCGGGCACGGCCAGGACAAAACCGGCCAGCGGCCCGGCCACGCCAATGTCGAAGAGCTGTTTTTTGCGTGTGATCGGGGACTGGATCTTGATGAACGCACCGAGCGTGCCGACCAGGGTCGGCGCCGGGATAAAAAACGGCAAAGTCGCCTCGACGCGGTAGTAGCGACAGGCAAGGTAATGGCCCATCTCATGGCCGAGGAGGATGCCAATCAAGACGAAAACGTAGACGAGGCTCAGCGTGATAATCCGCGGGTCGGTAAAAGCCTGGACTGGGGGAAGCGACTGGGGGTCACGGGCCAGCTCCTCAGAGAAAGTGTAGTTGACGCTCCAGCTCAAGCCGACGATAAAAGCGGATAGGCAGGTGATGATAAAGAGGGAAACATTAAGCCAGGTTTTTTTCAGCCTTCTCTCCTCTCCCATCTATCCGGCGAGGAAAAGGAGCGATGAGGTCACTCCTCTTATTCTTTTCCGGTCAGCCGGTTGTATTTGACCATCAACTCTTCTTTTGTTTCTTTGTGGTCAGGGTCCGGGATGCAGGCGTCCACCGGACAAACGGCAGCGCACTGAGAGGTATCGAAATGGCCCACGCACTCGGTGCATTTCTCCGGGTCAATGATATAAATTTCGTCCCCGGCCGAAATGGCCTGGTTCGGGCACTCAGGTTCGCAGGCCCCGCAATTGATGCATTCCTCGGTAATTTTGTAAGCCATGATGAAGCCTCCTGGTTAAATTGAAACCCTATTATACGTCTTTTCCCTCAATTTACAAGGAAGGCGTGGCCAACTCCAGCCTGCGGGCTCTCTCCGAGGCATCGAATCCGTAATAGGACTGGGGAAACTTCTCCTGGAGACTCTTATAGACAGCCAGGGCCGCCTCGCGGTCTCCCTTGGCTTCGAGAGCTTCCGCCTTGTGGTAAAGAATCACGTCCAAGCCATATTCATCGGGCTTTTCCTTCTCGATTCTCTCGAAGATGGCGATGGCCTTATCGTAATTTTTTTGGAAGACTTGAACCTGGCCGAGGAGGTCCTGGGCCTGGAAATAGAGGAAATCCTTGGGCCGGGCCGAGAACCTGGCGAGCGCTGCCTCGGCCCGCTCGAATTCTCCTTTCTCAACCCAGTGAGTCGCCTCGATGACATAAGCCAGGCGGCTGAATTTCCCACCCCCCGCGAGCTTTCCCAGGTCGGAAAGCTTCTCGGGGTTTGTCTTGAGCTCGGCTTTGAGCGAGAGAAGCTGGCTGAGGAGTTCACTCTCTTTTCTCAGATGCTGGGCCTGGACAAACCGAATCCCGAAATAGAGAAGGATGAGAAAGGCAAGGCTAGCCGAGACAAAAAAAATCAAGCGCGTCTTCCTCTTGATGAAGCGAATGACCTTGGTCATCGTGCTGACAAACTCGTCTTCTTTCAGTTGCTTTCTCACGACTCTCTTCATGCGTTACTCCTTTGAGCTGAATAGGATAAGCAATTGTTTCTTTATATTCTATGCCCTTCAGGAGGCTCAACAGGTTCGCCTTGGGCAACCCTATCCTGCCCAACCACTCCCGTCTGTTCCCTCCTTGGGAAAAGGCGGATAGTCTGCCTGCCCTGTGGCGACCTCTTGCACTCCTCCCCGAGAACGCACGGGAAGAGCTGCTTCCAGCTTACCTCAGCCCTATCCGAATCTTGGAAACGGGAAAGTGCCCCTGGCCGGACTCGAACCAGCGACACAGGGATTAGGAATCCCTTGCTCTATCCATACTGAGCTACAGGGGCAGCCGCGTTCTTGCCCAATATACCCTAAAACCCGCCCTGTTTTCAAATTCCCATGGAAACTTCCTG
>CAYUKK010000050.1:0-6035 GCA_964445305.1 uncultured Eubacteriales bacterium | reverse complement strand
CCGGCGCACTGACCTTTCAGGAACTTTCTATAATCGCTCAGCCATCAACCGAATCGTTTTCAGGAATTTTTTCCTCTCTCCCTGGAGCGTCGATCAGGAAATCCTCTGGCCGCTGAGGTCTGCGGCCAACATTATTTCTCTATTTTCCCAATTTTTCTCTTGCCGAAGGAGAGAAGGTCTTTCGGATTTTCGGCGCTTTTTGGCCTGGCCGCGGTTTTAAGGAAATAATTATCAATTTATTGAGGCGACTGACCGGGTTGACAGGGGTTTCTGTCCTGATTTAGTATCACCTCTTCCTTTTTTAAACCCATGGAGGAGATGATAAATGGGAAAAAACAAAGTGGTATTTTTTTTCATTCTTTTTTGGGCCTTATTCATTCCCCGGCCGATTGCATCCTATATAAACAAAACCGCTGAGGTCCCCTCCCCCGAAGAATTCTTCGGCTTCAAGATGGGAAGCGACAGAAAAATTGCCCGCTGGGATAAGATCGTCGAGTATTTTTATACCCTCGAAAGGACAAGCAAAAAAATCAAAGTCGTCAACATGGGGCCCTCCACGGAAGGCTCTCCTTTTCTCCTCATTATCATCACCTCACCTGAAAATATGTCCAACCTGAATCGACTCCGTGAAATCAACCTCAAGCTCAACGACCCGCGCCGCCTCAGTGAAGAGGAAGTCAGAGCATTGGTCAGCGAGGGAAGAGCGGTTATCTGCCAGTCGATGAGCCTCCACGCCACCGAAATTGGGGGAACCCAGATGACTCCGGAGCTGGCTTATGACCTCATCACGCGCGATGACGAGGAAGCCAAACGCGTCCTCGACAACGTGATTTTCCTCATGATTCCCTGTTTTAACCCCGATGGCCAAATCATGGTCACCGACTGGTACTTGAAGACGCTGGGCACTGAATACGAGGGCACCGCGCCCCCCTGGCTTTACCATAAATACGCTGGCCACGACAATAACCGGGACTCGGACCACCTCAACCTCGTCGAATCCCTTTATGCCGCCAAAATCCTCTTCCGCGACTGGATGCCCCAGGCTTACCTTGACCATCACCATATGGGAAGCTATGGCGCTCGCTTCTACATTCCTCCCTATTGTGAGCCCATCCGGCCGTTTGCTGATCCCCTTATCTGGCGCGAGCACAGCTGGTACGGAGCGCATATCGCTTACAAGCTCGAGGAAGCGGGCAAGACGGGCATTCTCAACGCCGCCCAGTTTCCTGGCTGGGGTCATTTCGGCTGGCACTGGATCACCCCCTTCCACAACATCGCTGGCATGTTGACCGAGTCAGCTTCCGCCCAGCTCGCTACTCCCCTCTTTATCCACCCCGAGCAGCTGCGGGCCAATGCTCTCCAGTTTCCCGAATACGAACCACAAACAACTTTCCCCCATCCATGGCCGGGAGGCTGGTGGAGGCTGCGGGACATCGTCGAGCAGAAAAAAATCGCCGCCCTGGCTCTTCTCGATATCGCCGCCCGGCACCGGGAAACGGTGCTCTGGAATGCCTACCTCAAAGCCAAGCGCCAGACGGAGCGGGGAGCCCAGGGAAAGCCAGCCGCCTACATCATTCCCGCCACCCAGCATGACCCCCTCACTGCTGTCAAGATGGTCAACAAGCTCTTGCTCTCTGGCATTGAAATCCAGCTCGCTCGAAGGGCGTTCACCGCGGGAAGCGTCATCTTTCCCGAGGGCTCCTATCTCATCTCTCTCGCCCAGCCCAAGATGGGGCTCCTCCGGAATCTCCTCGGTCGAACCTTCTATCCGGATAATACCTGGACGAGAGACCGCGAGGGAAACCCTCGGCGTCCTTACGATTTGGCAACCCACACGATGCACGAATTCATGGGCGTTCGAGTCGATGAAGCCGCCGAAATCCCTGCCGGCGAATTCGAAATCGCTTCCGGCGAGGTTCAGGTCAAGGGGAAAATCCTGGCTCAAGCCCCGGCTTACCTTCTTGATGGCCGGCTCAACGACAGCTTCAAGGCTGTTAACTTGCTTCTCGACAAGGGCATTCCGGTCCGCCGCGCCGAGAAAGCAACTTCTGAATTTCAACCGGGCGACTTCATCGTCCCAGTCAGCCCAAAAAGTCAAGACCTATTCGCTGAAATCGCTTCTCAAACAGGGGTTAACTTCAAGCCATTGGAGAAATTGCCGGACCAGGGAACACACGAGGTCAAGCGCCTGCGCACAGGAATCTACCAGCGCTATTATGGGGGGAACATGGATGAAGGATGGACGCGCTTGCTTCTCGAGCAGTTTGCCTTCCCCTATGCCTCGCTCTTTGACCCCGAGATTAAGAAAGGTAAGCTCAACGCCAAATACGATGTTATCCTTCTTCCCCACGATTCACCGGGGATGATCACAGGAGAAAGGCGCGAATCATGGGAGGGGCAGCTACCAACCTATCCTCCAGAATACCGAAGTGGTTTCGGCCAGGAGGGCGTCGAAGCGTTGAAGCAGTTCGTCGAAAACGGGGGAACGCTCATTACCTTGGGCGACGCATGTAACCTGGCCATCGAGAAGTTTGGCTTGAGTGTGCGCAACGTCACTGAAAAGTTAAGCTCCAAGGAGTTTTTCTGTCCCGGCTCAACACTTCGGGTGACATGCGACACTTCCCATCCTCTGGGTTACGGCATGCCGGCCGAAGCTTTGGTCCTTTTCTTGTCCAGCCCGGCTTTCGAGATCCTTCCCAGCCCGCGGAATGAGCTTTACGAGACAGTCGTTCGTTACGCGGCCCGGGATATCCTTCAGAGCGGCTGGCTCATCGGCGAGCCAATCCTGGCCAATAAGGCGGCCCTTGTTTCGGCCAGCTATGGAAAAGGTCACGTCATCCTCATCGGCTTCCGCTCCCAGCACCGGGCGCAGACTCATGGCACTTTTAAGTTGCTCTTTAACGGCTTGATTCGCTGAAGCCGGATGCTCTTTTCTGCCTGAGCTTGCTCTTGCGGAAGCCGTAGGAAAAATAGAGAGCCAGGCCAATCCCCATCCAGCCAATCAACCGGATCCAGGTGTCACGAGGCAACCCGGCCATAAGATACAGGCACGACAGAATGCCCAAAATGGGAATGAGAGGCACACCGGGCGTCCGGAAGGGTCGGGGAATCTCGGGATGCGTGTAGCGGAGGATGAGGACGCCGCTACAAACGATGACAAAGGCGAAAAGAGTGCCGATGGAAACGAGCTCGCCGACGATGCCGATGGGGAGCAACGAAGCGGCGATGGCGACGGCGCTCCCGGTGACGATTGTCGTCACGTAGGGAGTCCGGAATTTGGGGTGGACGCGCGAGGCAACGCGGGGCAACAGGCCATCCGTGGCCATGGAGAAAAAAATGCGGGGCTGCCCCATGAGCTGGACAATCATGACCGAGATGAGGCCGACGACGGCAGCAATCTTGATGAGTGGCGACAGCCAGAAAAGCCTCATCGCGTCAATAGCGACAGCCACGGGGGCGGGCACGTTGAGCTCGGTGTAAGGAACAACACCCGTCAGGACAAGGGAGAAGGCGATGTAGATGACGGTGCAGATGAAAAGGCTACCGAGGATGCCTTTGGGCATGTCCCTCTGGGGGTTGCGGGCCTCCTGAGCCACCGTCGAAACAGCGTCAAAGCCGAGATAGGCGAAAAACATGACCCCTGCGCCCCTGAGAATGCCGCTGAGCCCGAAAAACCCGAAAGTTCCCTGGTTGGGCGGGATGAAGGGTTGCCACAGAGACGGCTTGATGAAGAAAACCCCGGCGCCGATAAAAATGAGGATGACCGATATCTTCAGGAAAACAATGATGACATTGACTGTCGCTGATTCCTTGATGCCGATGACGAGAAGCGTGGTGATGAAAGCGATGACGAAGAAGGCGGGCAGGTTGAAAATCGCCCCGGTCGCCGTCCAGGTATGGGTCTGGGGGTCGAAGGCAAAGGGAGCGGCGGCGAGCTTGTCGGGGAAATGAATGCCAAAGTCCTTGAGGAAGCTCACCACGTAGCCCGACCAGCCAATCGAAACGGCCGTCGCTCCAAGGGAATACTCAAGGATGAGGTCCCAGCCGATGACCCAGGCAAAAAATTCACCCAAGGTGGCATAGGCATAGGTATAAGCGCTCCCGGCGATGGGGATTAGGGAAGCGAACTCGGCATAACATAGACCGGCGAAAGAACAGGTCAGAGCAGCCAGGACAAAGGACAAAGTGACAGCCGGGCCCGCATACTGGGCGGCCGCATGGCCGGTGATGACAAAAATGCCTGCCCCGACGATGGCCCCGATTCCGAGGAAGATGAGATCCAAGGGGCCGAGGACTCGCTTCAAGCCATGGGTAGTTTCGAAGGCCTCCCGGGAAAGGTCCTCAAGGCTCTTCTTTGCCAAAAGCTTCTCAATCATCGCCGCTTCTCATTTACGGGACGGGATTCTACCAAAAACACAGCCAAAAGGCTAACCAAATACCAATATAAGACCATCTCCTCCTATATCCTCCTACATTGGTTTGCAAAGCAACTTGACTTTATGGTAAATAGGGTCATGCCTCTCGAGGCGAGGAGAGCTCTCATGAGGGCTGAGGGAGTGGAGAGGACGAGAGAGGAGTCTCCGCCTCTTTCCGTCATCCTCCCAACTTACAACGAACGCGAGAACATCGGCCCACTCGTCCGGGAAATCTATGCTGTCATGGGAATAGAAACCGAGGTAGTGGTCGTCGACGATGATTCCCCTGATGGCACCTGGGCTGTCGTTGAAGGAATGCAGAAAGAGTATCCCAACCTCAAGCTTATCCGGCGGATAGGGAAAACCGGCCTCGTCTCGGCCCTGAACGACGGCCTGGCTGCCTCTTCAGGCGAGGTCGTTGCCTGGATGGATTGCGACCTGTCCATGCCTCCCGCGAAAATCAAGGAATTTTACGCCGGCATTGCCAAGGGTTTTGATATGGTCATGGGCAGCCGGTTTGTCCCCGGCGGTGGCGTGGAAATCATCACCGGGAGCCGGGACACCGCCCTGGCTTTTATTCTGAGTTCGCTGCTCAACTCTTTTATTCGTCTTCTCCTGGGGAAAAAGATCAGAGATTATACGAGCGGCTTTGTGGCGGCGCGGCGCGCCGTCTTGGAAAAAGTCCCCCTCCGGGGGGATTACGGGGAATACTTCATTGAATTCTCCTACCGTGCCTACCGCCACGGTTTCCAAATTCTGGAGGTTCCCTATCTCTCTCTGGCTCGAAGAACAGGGACATCAAAAACCGGAACGCATTTATTCCATTACTTGAAAAGAGGGTCCAAGTATGTATGGCGAACCCTCCAGCTCAAGTTCCGAGGCTAAACCAGGAGCAAATCGGAGGATCCATGGCCAAATCCCTCGAAAAAATTGAAAAGGGCGGGAACATTTTTGCCATCGTCGTCAGGCGAAATTTTGTTACGCCCGGGGTCCACTTCTTCACGCCTGGCGAGTTCTCCCAGCAACTGGGAATGCTCGTTCATGACAAGGGAAAAGTTGTCGAGCGCCATCGGCATAAGCTCGTGCGCCGAGAAATCCACCGGACGCAGGAAGTCCTCATCATCCTGGAGGGAAAAATCCGAGTGCGAGTCTTCGATGAGGAAGGAGCACTCCTCAGCTCTGTTGTTCTACGCTCCGGGGATTCCATCCTCCTCGCCAGCGGCGGCCACCGCGTTGAAGTGTTGGAAAAAGCCAGGATTCTTGAAGTCAAGCAAGGCCCCTACGCGGGGTTCGATGATAAGGAATATTATTGATGAATGAACAAAGAGAGAGAGCGATTCCGGTCAACGAACCCCTGATCGCACGAAACGCCCTCGCCTACGTCACCCAGTGTTTGGAGACAGGCTGGATCTCCTCGGCGGGGAGCTTCATCCAGAAATTCGAACAGGAATTCGCCCGCTACCTCGGCATCCGGCATGCCATAACAACGACAAGTGGCACGACTGCCCTCCATCTCGCCCTGTCCACCCTTGGCATTGGCCCCGGCGATGAAGTCATCATTCCTGACCTGACCATGATCGCCGTTCCCTATGCAGTCCTCTACACGGGCGCTCATCCTGT
>CAYUKK010000049.1:0-12570 GCA_964445305.1 uncultured Eubacteriales bacterium | reverse complement strand
CCGATGGCTGCGCCGATAGCCTCACCTCAAACTGAGCTGTCCCTCCCTCAGGCACTGAGACCGTATCCACATCCGTCACAAACTGGAGCGTATCGTTATCCTGCTCACTGGCCGTTATATCCTTTGAGGGAATGCCCGTGGCACTAATCCGGATCACAGCCGTGCCATTGGCAATATCTACATCCTCGGCGGCGGCAAGTGTCACTGCCTGGTCAACATTCCAGTTGGCTGGGGTAAATGTAAGCGCCGCCCCTGACTGAACCGTAATGTCTGTATCCCCGCTCACCCGAGCTACCGTCACACTCACATCACCCGATGGCTGGGCCGATAGCCTCACCTGAAAATTGGCTGTCCCTCCCTCAGGCACAGAGACCGTATCCACATCCGTCACAAACTCTATGACATTTTCGGCAAACAATGCTTCTATAGTGTGATTTTGCGTCACATTATAAAACGTATATGAGGGAACTGCACCGACAGAACCCCCATCAACCAGGACATCCGCTATATGATAGCCAGGATCAGCACTAATGGTGAATGCTTGACCGCCCCCCTCCTCCACCACAACCGTCCCGGACGGACTAATGCTACCTCCAGGACCCGCTGTGGCTATTATCGTGTAGGTTGCCTGATCACTGGCTTCCGTTGGTTCCAAGAACCCGAAGGCTACCGTAACTAAAGCAACTAATAGCCAGATCCGGTAAGGATTGGAAATTTGACGCGCACGTATCATCAAAAGCGCCCCGTCTTGCTAGCGTTGAGAAAAATCTGGTGTTTTAGGCCGCTTTCCTTTTCCTCGGGCAAGCTTTGTCTTCTGGACAAATCGGCAGAGACAAGGCTTTATCAGTATAGGAAAACTTTCTGTTAAGGGCAAGGATATTTTCTTATGACTTTTCTTATGAATTTTCTTATGAAAGCACGAATCTCTGGATTCTCAACCCCGACTCAAAAAAACCCTGAGTTCGCCCACGATGCCGAATATTCCACCGAGATTTTTCTTTTGAAACTTGATTTTTTGTTCAGCCCTCAGATAGAGTAGCGCATTCTTTTTCTTAGAGTTCATTATTAACAATTGGCCGCAGCTCTTCAATAGCAGGCCGACCATCTTCTCCGTTTCCCCCTTTTTCCGCAGCTCCTTTTCGATAATACTGATCCTCTTTTTACCTCTTTTTGCCTCTTGTTTAGGCCTTGAGCTTTCTTTGAGCTCTGTGGGTTCTCTTTCGACCTCGTTTTTCCCTGATGAACCGAGATAGTCGATAGTCCAACATCCCAAAATGCTACCGAAAAGAGGCCCCCTGAGGATGCCATTAAAAGGCCTCAGTAAAACTAAAATGGATATGACCATCGTTTTTTATTAAGAAATGGGATAATTATGTATGCTGTCCCCAATCTCAGGAAAAGAGGGAGAGGGTATCGTCCCCGATAGTAATTGATCTGATTAGCTGGAAATATTTCTGGTCGGGGGTGATTTTGAAGAAATGGCGAAGGATGATAAGGCCGTCCTTTTTGAGGATTCCCCTTTTTTTGATGACCTTCAGAGGATTGCGCTCAGGCAGGAGCTTGTAGGGGGGGTCGAGGAAAATCAGGTCAAACATGACCTTTTCTTTGGCCAGGAGAATGACGCCGCGGTTGAACTCTTTGTGGATGACCCGCCCTCTTGCCTCTGCCTCGCACTTGACCAGGTTGTCCTTGATTATTTTGACGGCTGGATAGTATTCCTCGACGAAGATGGCTTTCTCGGCGCCGCGGCTGAGCGCCTCGATCCCGACGGCACCAGTTCCGGCAAATCCATCGAGGATAACCGTCCCCCGGACTCGCTCGCCGATAATGTCAAAAAGGGCCTCCTTGAGCTTGGCCGGCATGGGTCGAACCCGAGGCCCGGGGACCAGACGGAGTCGCCTGCCCTTAAAGGCTCCGCCAATCACCCTGAGCATAGTAGCCACCCTCGAGGACAGTGCCTTCGGTGGCCCGTCCCCTCTTTAATATTACCTTGTCGATTCAATAATAAAAAATAGCCTTGCCTTTACGCGTCTTGATATCCTTGAGGCCATAGGGCAGGGCGTACCAATCGTGGAGGCTCACTCGCTCCTGGCCGCTCAGCTTGGAGATAATGCCGATGACCATGTCGAGAAGCTGAAGCTGGATGGGCTCGTCCTCAAGAAAAAGCTCTTTGAAGTCGATTTTGACCAGTCCCGACGAGACAATGACGTCAGCCAAGAAATAAAAATTCAGCTCCGGTCGGAGGAAGCTCGGGATGTCGCGGCCGCGGAGGTCAAGATAGATTTTCCCCTCGATCCGGTTTCTCTCGAAAAGCTTCAGACGAAGCTCCTTCATGATCTCCTCATGCTCGGTTTCTATCCGATAGGCAATATAAGAGTTGAGCTCGCTCTCGGTGATAGCGATTTCACGAAGGCGGCCGGAGGAAGGCACCTGATTGCCTTCCGCCTGAACTTTTGCAATGGCCTCAAGAACTCTTCTTACCTCTTCAAGGGAATAATTGTGGGCACTTTGAGGCAATGGGAAAGAAGAGGGAACATGGAGGCTCGTCGAATCAGGGAGGTGCCTGGAATTAGGGAGACTCGGTGAGCCGTCAGAGTCAGAGAGAAGGGAGTTCGGGGTGGATGGGGCTTTGTCTCGGACCAGAGAGAAGAAAAAAATGAAGAAAAAAAAGAGGACAAGAATGCATGCCACCCCGACGGCAAAGGAATGGCCAGAGAAAAAACCTCTTTTTTTCATCCTGCGCTGTAGGATAACCAAATTTGCTCGAGATGGCAAATTCACGACACGCCCGGTCCATCCTTGCTTTTGATCATTGCCTTGGTTGCATCAACATTCGAGCCCGAGCCTCTATTTCCCTGAACCTATTTGTTGATTTTTGTTTATGCCGCCAAAAATAGCGATTTAAGCCCAAGGAAAGGCGATCTTTTTGTTAGACCTCTTTTATTATCAAGAAGTTACCGTGGTCCGACCCCAAATTATATTCACCCGACCCCAAATTATATTCACCAGGGCAAGCTTGGCCTTAGCTGCTGCGTGATTTCTTCTTCGCATGTTGACCATATTGCAATATCTCCTCCAAGGTCATGGTAGGTCAAAATGCACTTATTGTTCCGTCCTAAATTTGGGGAGAGGTTCAACCAGTGTACACTGGCCACCCAGGACATTTGGTGAAAGAGAAGATGAGTGAGGGGGCGTGAATAAATGAATGTGAACGATCAAAGGCAAGGAGGAAAAGAAAAGAGGAAGGAAGGAAGGAAGGAAGGAACAAAGAAAGGAAGAAAAAGAGAAAGGAGGAAGAAAAAAGATAAGAATCAGGTGAACTCGGAAATCCGAAATTCCGAAATAAGTAGGATGCGGGAAAAGGAGAAAAAAAGGACAAAGAGGAAAAAGCGCTACGCAGCGCCAAGGTTAATTATCAAGTCCGCCCTTGAGTTCCAGAGGACTGACCTCGGCCTCCGAACTAACCTTCCCTGCCTCCCCCTCTAAGATCTGATTTTTGGCCCAAAAAATGTGGGTTTAAGCCCTAAAAACGGCCCCTTTTTGCAGTATCTCTTTTTTTATCAATAAGTTACCGTGGTCCGACCCCACCTAAACTGCCTAAAACTCCGCCACCTAAACTGCCTAAAGTAAAGCGACCCCACCTAAAGTTATTTTTTGGGGGAGGTGGGCCGGCACTTGTCAGTGATTCGGGCGATGCCGTAGTTAACGACAGAATTTCCCGCCACCACAGCCGCTACCCCCACCGGCGCCAGGAAAAAGGGCATCACCTTCCTCTCCTCCCTGACGATATAGATGAGGTCTCCTTTTGAAGCCTCCTGCTCAAGCTGCACCAAGCCAGTCTGACCTTTGATGAGGTGCCTGGCGAGGGCGTTGCCGACCTTCAACACGGTGATCTCCTGGTAGAAGTTGGTCGACCTCCCCCGGGCGTGGATTTTGTCATTTAGCCGGAGCAGTCCGTTGACCACCTGAACCTGAGCCATCCGTGTCGTCGGGTCGAAGGAAGCGATTGTCCCGACCAAAAACTCGCCACTCGTCTCTAATCCCTTCTCCACCTGGCTCACCGCCTCGGCCACGTCCTTCTCATACGGGTCGACGACGATCGTGATCTTGGCGATGTCGTTTTCCTCGACGGTAAATCCCACCAGATTTTCAGCATTGTAATCGCCCTTTTCTGTGGCCACACCATAGGTATAAAGCCCCGTTTCAATTCCCTGAACTTTGATAATTCCGTAATCATCAGCTGGGCTACTCTCGTAGATGGCGCCGCTAATAAGGTTCTTGAGCTTGACCACAGCCCCGGGCAATGGCGTTGTCCCATCCTGGCCATAAACAAACCCGATAAGGCTTCCTTTAGGGTTGCTCGCCCCGCCCGCGAACGTTGGGCCACAAAAAAGAAAAGCACCCAGAACAACGCCCACCATTAATTGAATTGAACGAACCCCTTTCCTCATAGGATCCTCCTTTCAAAGCTAATAATAAGGACGCAAAGTTCCTTTGTCAAGCAAAAAAGCTCCCTTTTTTATTGCTTAATTCTTGATGCTTCAGGCCTCATCTGTGGCGCCGCAAGAAGCCGGGTACCTTGATGGCGAAACTCTTCTTTGTCTTTCGCGGGTCAGCCGGCTCGAAGACGACCGGAATCTCTCGGTCCTCGAGCACGGCCCGGGGGTTATCCACAACGAGCGCTCTTGCTCTTTCCTCTCCCACTACCGCTCCCGCTCTCTCGACCGCTTCCTTGAGCCTCGGCGGCAACGACCGGGCGTTATGAGCGTCGCTGGCAATAAAATGGATCAGGTTCCAGCCGAGAAAGCGATAAGCCGTCTCCTCAGCGCTCACCCCATAAAGCCCGGTGAGACTCCCGCTATTAGCCTGACCCAAAGCCCCTATCTGGATAAGCTCGAATAAGAGCCCGGGCTGCCTGGCGAAAACGCGGTTTCTTTCAGGATGAGCGATGACGGGGATAATCCCTTCGGTCATCAAATCGAAGAAAAGATTCTTTACTCCCGGGAAAATGTGCTCGGAGGGAAACTCGACGAACATGTAGGAACTCCCATTGAGAACGAGATTTTTTCGGTTTTTCCTTATTTCTCCGATAAGATTATGGGAGATATGGACCTCTGCGCCTGCCAAGAGCTCTATTTTTATGCCGTGTCTCTCGAGAGCTTCCCTGAGTTGCCCTACCTTTTCCTCCAGCAACGCAAAGCTTCCGGCGTCAACACCCTCCCGATAAAGATGGGGGGTAGCGACAATTTTTTCGATTCCATCCTCCCTGGCAAGCCTCGCCATGGCCAGGGCCTCGGCCAGGCTATCGGCGCCGTCATCGACTCCTGGCAAAATATGGCAGTGGAGGTCAATCATTGTCATCCGGCCAAAGCCCGGCAAAACTCACGACTACCAAATCTGGCCAACATGGACCGATGGCCGCGTGAACTGAATCCTCTTAAATTAACTATCGTTTTCCCGCGTCCTTAGGGATTGCGGCGGCTAAATGCGTATTCTTGTTGATGTTTTGTGAATTGAATTCAGTGAATTATGTATGGCGTCCCACTGCTGTCCCAACGTTTATTTCTAAAACTCACGCAACATAAGCAATATCAATCCATTAGAAGCAAAAATCATTATAATCGATTTGAAATCATTTTTTTAGTATGGTCACTCCTTTGATCCTGACGGGAAGGAGTGACTATGAATACTGGAAAAACCGTTTTCTCTCAACTCATGGAGTTTTTGCCGCTGCCTGAGTTTCGCCGGTGCGTTCAACGTTATAGGGGAAATTATAAAGTGAAGCATTTTTCCTGCCTGGACCAGTTCCTTTGCATGGCTTTTGCGCAACTGACCTATCGCGAAAGTCTTCGGGATATCGAAGTCTGTCTTCGATCGATGCAAAACAAGTTGTATCACATGGGGATTCGCGGACGGGTTTCAAGAAACACCTTAGCTCATGCCAATGAGCGGCGCGATTGGCGAATCTATGCGGATTTTGCTCAGGTGCTGATTCGACAAGCCAGGGCTTTATATGCCGATGACGAGTTTGGCGTGGAGCTAGAACAGAGCGTCTATGCGCTGGATACGACAACGATCGATCTCTGCCTTTCGCTCTTTCCCTGGGCGAAATTCCAGAGGCGGAAAGCGGCCATTAAGTTACACACAGCTATGGATTTACGTGGTTCTATTCCCACTTATATCAAGATTACAGACGCCAAAATTTACGACCTCTGTATTCTCGATGAACTGATACCGGAAGCGGGGAGCTTCTATATCATGGATCGAGGCTATCTCGATTTTGCCCGGCTTTATACGCTCCATTTGTTTCGGGCTTATTTTGTTATTCGTGCCAGATCCAATCTTCAATTTCGGCGGATTTATTCTCATCCCGTCGATAAAGCCACGGGGCTGAGATGTGACCAAACGATCGCTCTGACCGGGATCCGCTCTGCTCAGTTTTATCCGGAGAGATTGCGGCGAGTTCGATCGTTTGACGCTTCGAACGATATCTGTTTGACCTTTTTAACCAATAATTTTATCCTTCCTGCTGAGATCATCGCAGAACTCTATAAATGTCGCTGGCAAATCGAACTCTTCTTCCGCTGGATCAAACAACACTTGCGCATCAAATCGTTTTTCGGGACATCAGAGAACGCGGTGAAAACCCAGATCTGGATAGCCGTTTCTGTCTACCTGCTTGTAGCGATCATTAAAAAACGGTTGAATTTAGGCATGAGTCTCTACACTTTTTTGCAGATTTTAAGCGTGACGGCTTTTAATAAAGTGCCTATTTTACAAGTACTTACGCAATTTACAAACCCGAAGCAATCCGATGATGCCTGTAATCAGTTGGAACTATTCAAGTTATGATGGGACACTATTGATGGCGTCCCCTAAATTATCCCCTAAATTACCCTAAATTATACCGACGCCGGGCAAAATATGGCAATGGAGGTCAATCATTAGAGGAATTTTTCGGCGACGATGATGACATCGTTTTCCTTAAGCTGGATGTCCTTCAATTTCCCCTTGATGATATCGTCAACATTCACCTTGATGCTTGTCTCTTTTCCCGTCTCATCAATGCGCTTGATGACAACGTTCCCTTTGTTAGCGCGCGGCGAAAACCCTCCAGCCTGGGCAATAGCGCGAAGAAGCGTCGGGATGTTGGATTTCCTTACAGAAAGAGCGCCGGGTGTATTGACCTGCCCGGTGACATAAATCATCACCATCCTGTCCACGGGCACGGTGATGATGTCGTCAGGCTGAAGGGGAATATCAAGGCTGGCGTCACCCTTAAGAATTAAATCCTCGACTGAAATCTTGAGCGAGGTCTTGTTCCCATCCGGAAGCTGACGGATGACGATGATTTCATTTCCTGCCTCAGGCGTCAGCCCGCCCGCCTGGGAGATGAGCTTGAGGAGCGTCTGGCGGCCAAGAAGTTCATACGGCCCTGGCGTTCCGACGGCGCCGATGAGGAAAACCCGCCGGCTCTGGTATTCCACGACCATGACACTTACCTGGGGGTTCTCGAGGTACTTCTCTTTTAAGAGTCCGACCAATTTCTTCTCGAGCTCGGCGCGGGTCAATCCCTGAGTCTCCACCTCACCTAAATAAGGCAGGTTGATTTTTCCCTCTTCGGAGACTCGGTATCGCCGGTTTAACTCCGCAAACCCGATGACGGTAAGCTCGAGCAAATCCCGCGGGCCAATCCTGTATTCGCTGACGATTTGCTCCTGAGAACCCATGCTCTCCGCCCCTCCCCCTGCCGCTGAGCAAGTGTAAATCCCCGAACAAGTGCTTTCCAGGCCGCCCGGAATGACAAAAAGAACGAAAGCTCCAAAAAGAGCCTCTAAAGATAACAAGAAAAATAAATTTTTTGACGAGTTTCTTGTCCTTTTTTCCAATTCCTACTCTCCTTCAATTTCGCCTTCTGAGCGACCCCTTTCCCACTCTCCGCCAATTCCGCATGCCCCTCATTTCTGACCACTTTCCCCCGCTGGTCGCCATCTCATTCTCATAAGAGTAATAGAACAATTTACCGGCAAGATCTCAAGGATATTCTCCCCTACCCTCGTCTCGACGTCAAGCGCCAGGGTGCTGGCTCGAAGATAATCCTCCCACACGACGCGGCCATTCCAGAAAATCGAAACCAATGGCGAAAGACTCTTCCTCTCTCCCCCCATCGTGAGCTCTATAGCTACCTTTCCTCCTGGAAAAAAGAACCTGTGAAGGAAAAGCTCTCCTTTGTTGATTTTTCTTTGCCTAAAATCTGAGCTCTTCGGCGCAATGAGCTTTTCTATCGCCATATCGACATCCCTCAACTTTCGCTCATCGTTCAGACGGTCGTAGTTCTGACGAAGGCGCCACAGCGTCTCAAGATTCGTCGGGTCCATATCCAGCGCCCGCCGGTAGGTATCCCCCGCATCATAAAGATAATCAATTTTCTGGTAGGAATCGCCGATGAGCTGCAAAATGGCCACGAAATCTCTCTTTTTTCCCTCAGGGATGACAATGAAGCTTTCAGCGAGCGTCCGTCCAACGTTAATAATATCCCGGTAGCGATTTTGCTTAAGCTGGAGAAGAAGCTCCACCGCCAGCCGGCCAAGGTCATCGAAGTTCTGGCTGAATCGCTCGGGAAGAACACTCTTTATTCTTAAATATTCCTCTAAGCTGGCAACCTCCTTGGGCTGATCCTCGAGCGCCAGGTACTCGCGAAGCCAGCTCTCAATTTCGCTCAGATTCCCCCGCTCTTCCACCCTGCACTTTATTGTATTTAAAAGAGCCTTTTTTTTGAGTTCACTCCATTCGGCGTTTGAAATCAGACTCTGCGCTCGGAGCATCTGATAAAAACGGATACTGCTCAGACGGCCGAGGGCACGCCCAAGATATCCACGCGCCTCCTGGATTCTCATGTTGAGAAGGGCTGTCTCACCGAGTTCAACCTCGCGGCGCGCCCGCTCAAAATCGAGCCTTTCCGCCTCTGCCAGAAACCTCTGTCTTTCTTCAAGAAAAAGCGATTTTTCGCCCAGATAACTCGCTAATTGCCGGTAAGCCTCCGGCACTCGTGGCAACACCTTCTCTATGACTGAGCAATCACCAACGTTCATCTCCCAGATGTGGAAGAAAACTTCATTCTTCTTCGCATCCCTTCGACCAAAAATTTTCCTGAGTAACTCAAGCGTAAACTCGCGCTCCGCCTCACCCAGCCTGAGCCATCTTGAAAAGAAGATCTTCCCCACTTCCTCGAAAATCTCGCTATCCTCTCCGGCAAGCTCAGCCGCCTTGCGGAACTCGCCCAGAAAATCTTTTTCCTTCCCCGGCGCGTAAAAATTCAAGTGGAGGAGCGATTGCCCCAGGTAATAATGGGCAAAAGGCGAGGCAGGGTTGATGCTCACCGAGCGTTTCAGGTTCTCGACTGAGCGCTCAAAATATCTCTCTGAAGTATCCTCTGTCCCCGCTGTTTCTCCTGTTGCCTCCTTCCGCGTCTCGCCGAGGCTTTCCATGCCCATTTCAAAATAGGCTTTGCCGAGCTCATAGAAAACAAGGTCGTTGAGAGGAGCGAACCTGTTCGACCGCTCCAAATCCCTGATCCTCGGCATTCCTTCTTCCTGGCGCATGGCCCGGTAATAAAGATGGCTGTTCATGTAAACAAAAAGATTGAGCGCCGCCACAAACAAAAGCACCAGGAAGAGCCCGATTTTTTTAAGCACTCTCATCTTGTCTTTGTCGTCTCGGCAGCCGGTGCGCCCCGTTTATAGAAAGTGATGACCATGGTCAGGGGAAGAAGAACGGCAAAAAGAACCATGTTGGCCGGGATGTGGAGGTTAAAGTCGGTCAGGCTGTGGATGAGAATGTTGATGATGGCGATGATTCCGCCCAGGGCGAGGCCTTTAACTTCAGGATGACGCCTCGTTCGCCAGACGAGAAAAGAGACAACTCCCATGAAAAGAATTCCGCCGACAAGAAGCGAGAAACCGATTGCCCCCAGCTCGGAAAGATACTCGAGATAATCGTTGTGGGCGTGGACAAGAGCCATTGGCCCCTCCTCTCCTCCTTCCATCGGTGGGTATAAAGCTCCAAAGGTACCGAGGCCAGTGCCGAAAAGCGGGTAGGATGCAAAAGTGCGGAGGGTATTGGCCCAGTAAGTGGGCCTTCCTTCCTGAAGAACCTTGTCCAGGGAAAAACGGGCCAAGGTGGCGTCTATCCCGACATAAAGGGAAATAAGAACGATAACCAGAAAAATCACCCGGAGGAAATGGCGAATTCTTTTCTTCCGGAAGTTAGGTGTCTCGGCGTAAATGGCCGTAAAACCAAAAAAGAGGATAAAGGTGAAAACGAGGACGAAAACGCCAGAGCGCGATTTAGAGAAAATGATGGCCACGGCCATTAAAACCACCGCCAGCGCAAGCACCAGGTTTGTGGCCATCCCTCGCTCGGAAAAGCGGGCGAATTTCTCCCGCCAGGTGAGCTCGCGCAGGGAGAAAAGGTCAATCCGGGAAACAATGAGTCCGATGGCCAGGGGGATAATCATTTCCAGGTAGCCGGAAAGATGGTTTCGGTTGACAAACGTTCCGGTGACCGAATCAAGGTTGTGGACTTTTCTATAAAAGAGAAGCCGCGGGTTCTTGCTGGTGAGCTCATAAAGCCCGTAAAAAGCCTCGAAGGCGCCGACAGCGACGAGGACGCTATAAAGACGGACAAACTGATGACGCGTGATTATAGTTTTAAACACCAGGAATCCTAAAAGAAAATAGGCTAAAAGCTCCAGTGTTTTCTGGAAAGTATAAGAGGGGATGATGGAAAGGCTCATGAATTTGAGCCGCGAAAAATCAACCGCATATCGCTCAAGGTAAGAATAGGTGGCTGGCGAGAGTAATTTAACCAGGAATTTGGGAAGGGGAATGAACTGGATGACCAGAAAAGCGAAAAACGCGAGGAAAAATATCTTCGGCCAGCGGACGGCCATGCCCAGAAGTTCGTTATTTTGGGGCCTTTCCCTCATCAAGATGTAAACGGCCATCATGGCCAGGACGGCAAGCTGAATCGTGAGAACGGCCCATTCGTGAACCGAAGCAGCCGGAAGAGGCGAAAAGATGAGAAGGCCAAGGAGGCCATATTCGATGATTTTCACGTTTGTCAACTATTCATTTTCGCGTGAGTCAATAATTATGATTAAGGCATTTTATAGCTCAGAGCACATCCCGCTGAGCTTCCGTCTCCTCAGGGCCGTAGGCTCTATACTTATAATAACGATAATATTTCGAATAATAAGCTCCTTCCTTGCTCAAGTCGGCTGCATTAAAAACAACGCCCAGGATATTTGCCCTCGCCCGACGCAATTCCTCGACAGCAGCCAGAAATGGCTTCCGTCTGGTCTTGCCGCTTCGAACAATCATGATGACGCCGTCGGCCAGCGAGGCGATGATGACGGGGTCGATGACAGCCAGAATCGGCGGCGAATCCATCAGGACAATGTCGAAGATGTGGCTCACCTCCTCCACCAGGTCCTTCATCTTCCGGGAGTTAAGAAGCTCGGCCGGGTTGGGGGGAACCGGGCCACTCGGGATGAGCCAGACGTTTTCGACGAACGTTTTATTAACAATGTCTTTGAGCGCAATTTTTCCCGTCAAAAAACCCGTCAGCCCATCGATATTCCTGACTTTAAAAAGCCGGTGCAGCCGCGGTTTTCTCAAGTCCGTTTCGATGAGAAGGACTCTTTCCTCGAGCTGGGCGAAGGAAATGGCCACGTTGACCGTGGTCGCTGTTTTCCCCTCCTGGATGAGAGGGCTCGTGAAGACGATGGATTTGGGCCTCCTCTCGGCACTCGAAAGGAGGATCGATGTTCTCACCGTCCGGTAGTCTTCGGCCAGAGGCAGAGTGGGGTGAAGGTGGTTAATGAGCTCGATTTCCTTTACCTCGGGGAGAGTGTGTTCTTTCTCCGGGTTTTCCCGGCCGTAAGCATATTTGTGCTTGAGGTAGGCGCCGTATTTTTTGCTCTTCGAAATTCCCTCTGGAGGAAGATAGGGGATGACGCCGAGAGAAGGTAGCGCAGCCAGCTTCTCCACATCCTCCGGCCCCTTAATCGTATCGTCTAAATAATCGAAAAGAAAGCACAACCCGATACCACCAAATATTCCGATGAGAAGAGCCATGAGCAAATTATTCTTCTTATCCGGAGAAACGGGCTTCTTGGGCACTTCGGCCCTGTCGATGATGGTGATATTGCTCGCATTGAGACCCCGTAGCTGGGCTGAAAGCTGGGTCTCGCTCTGCCTTTCAAGCAGGGTGTTGAGAAGGCGCCTTTTGCTTTCGACTTCGCTCTTGATGCTGTTGTAAAGAATGGCGTTATTCTTCATCCTCGCTACTTCGGCTTTCTGGCGGTTAAGCTGAGCCGTAATGGTGGCTTCGTTCTGCTGGGCAGCTCTGACTTTTGCCTCGGCGGCTTCAGCCGCCTTGTTGATTTCTGTGCGCAGGCTATCGAGGCGCGCCCGGATGCGGACCATCTCCGGATGCTCCGGCTTGAGGAGGCGACTTTTTTCTTCGTATTCAGCCCTCAAAGTTGTGAACTCGGTCTTGAGCTGCTGG
>CAYUKK010000048.1:0-3098 GCA_964445305.1 uncultured Eubacteriales bacterium | reverse complement strand
TGGCCATGAACCACATCGGTTTTTACCTGCGCAAGGTCCATTTCAACCGGAAAAGCGGGCAAATCATCTTCAAAAGGGGGTCGGTCGAGAAGATTCTCTTTTTCCAGAATGGACAGCTCATCCATGCCAAAACTAACGTTCCCGAGGAGCGATTGGGCGACATCCTGCTCAAGCTGGGGAAGATTTCCGAAGAGACGTATGCCCAGATAGAACGGCACCTCGAGCCTTTTCAACCCCTCGGCGAGAGTTTAGCCAAGAAAGGGATTACCTCCCAGAGGAATATCGAGGATGCGGTGACCCATCAGGTTCGGGAGGTGGCGCTGAGCCTCTTCTCCTATTTTGACGGGGAGCTCAGCCTCCAGGAGAAGGCCTCGCTCATTCGGAAGGAAGTTCCGCTCAAGATCAACGTGCCCAACCTCATCGAGGACGGCATCCGGCGCATGAAATTCCATCCTGCCCTCGAGGAATTCCTGGCCAGGAAGATTCCCTACCCCAAAGCCAGCGTCTTCGAGCACGCCCTGACGGAGGAGGAAAAGACAATTCTCGGCGCCGTGGATGGCCAGAGGAGCTGTCAGAAAATCCTCGATTCTTTGCACTGCAACCCTGAATTCTTATGGAAGACACTCTATCTCCTCTATTGTCTCAACATGATAGATTTCCGGGACAAGGAGGAGATTCCCCTGGCGCCGGGGAAACCAGCCGAGGAGGAGCGGCCCGACCTCAAGGAGCAGCTGGATGAAATCCTGGCCTTCTGGGAGAAAATCCAAAAGGCGAATTATTACCAGATCCTTGGCGTTTCGAAGGAGGCCTCGGAGGAGGAGATCAAGAAAGCCTATTTTCTCCTGGCCCGCCGTTTCCATCCCGATCGTTACAACCGAGCCCTTACCCCTGAGGTGAAGGGAAAAATCGACGCCGTTTTCGATGCCATCACCAAGGCCTATCGAACGCTGACAAGCAAGGAGCTCAGAAAGGAATACGACCTGCGTACTCCCTTTCCCAGGGCCGCCGAGGCGCGTGATTCAGCCAAGCAGGCCGAGGTCAAATTCCGTCAGGCCAAAACGCTCTACGGCCTCGGCCGCTACGAAGATGCCCTCATCCTCCTCGAAGAGGCGATCCAATTGAAGAAGAATAAAGCCGACTACTTCCTCCTCCTGGCCATGGTTGAGTCGAAAATCCCCACCTTCCGCCGGAGAGCGGAAGAGCACTTCTTGAAAGCGGCTGAGCTTGAGCCGTGGAACGCCGAGGCGCACGTCGGGTTGGGAATACTCTATAAGGCAGAGGGATTGCCGGCCCGGGCAACCAAGTGTTTCCAGCGGGCCCTCGAGCTAGATGCTGACCACGAGCTGGCCCTCCGGGAGCTCGAAGCCCTCGGTAAAGGAAAGAAAAAGGGCGGGTTGAAAGGTCTTTTTTCGATCAGTCTTTTCGGCCCTAAAAAGAAATAGGGAAGCCTACTTTATCCCCAGTCGCTGTTTTGTTTCCTCGAGGAGTTTGTTGAACTTGGCGATGGCCATGGTCTGCTCTGCCTGGAGTTTCTCGATAGCCTTTTTTTCGGCCTCGATACTGGCCAGCAGGGTTTTCATCTCTTTCTTTTCAGCCTCGCTCAGGTCTTCCTCCTCCTTTTCTCCGAACTTCGTATTATAGGCCTGGGTTAGTTCTTCGATCTTCTTCGAGCGTTGCTGGATCTCGAGGACGGTTTCATTATACTTCAGTTCTTTATTGCTCAGAAAGAAAAGGTTTTCGGCCAGCTTCATGGCCTGCTCGGACTGGGAAGGATAGGTGAAGCTGGCTTCGAGGAGGTATCGAATGGCCTCTGGCGCGAGGCTCGGGTTGGCCTTGGCGTCTTTGGCCAGGATAATACCGATGTTGTAGGCAATCTCGCCCGTTTTCTGCTTGGCATAAGCTTCCTTGAAATAGGTTAGCGACTCACCATTCTTGTTGTTTCGGTACAAGGACTTGGCGTAGAAGACGGTGCTTTCGAAATCCTTGGTCGCCGTATAAGCCGCTTTGAAGGCCTTCTCGGCATCCGCGTAGGCTTTAGCCTCGTAAAGCTTCTTTCCCAGCATCTTGATGCTGGCCATAATCTTGGGGTTCTTGAGGAGATTGTAAGAATTGATATAGGAGTCGACAGCGGCCCTGTCGTCCTTGGCCTTTTCCTGGGCCTGGCCGAGAGTGAAGTAGCCAGCGCCGATGAGTTGATTCCACTGGGCGGCGCCTTCTGTGCCCCCTTCCTTGGCCTTTGCTGCCTTGGCAGTTTCGATGACCTGGTTGGAGTAACCCTTGGCTTTTTCCAGGTTTTGGCCGGCCTGGGTATAGAGCGCCGAGAGCTGGATGAGGACCTGGCATTTGGTCAGGTCGTCGAGCCCGCCAAGGGTCAAAGCCTTTTCTCCGTATTCAATGGCTTCTTTGGCCGTTTTTCCGGGGTAATCGATGAGGGAAAGGTTCGCATAGGCAAAGTTTTCATACTGGTTCCCTTTGCCCCCGCACGTCCTGATGAATTCCTTGAGGAGCTGAGCCCTTTGGGCGGGCGTTTGGGCGGTCATCGCCTTGATGTAGCTTTCATCGCAGGGGTCCTGGGCAGCCAGAGGACTGAGGAGGAGCGAAAGCGAGGCGGCAAGGATAACGAGCTTTCTGGTCATGGTCAAACCTCACAAAAAATTTTTAGCATGATAGCCTGAACTTTTGGCCTTGTCAACATAGAACTGCCATTATTGTAGCAAAAATCATGCCAGGCCGAAAACCAGCTTATCTGGACCCAAATTTTCCGATAGAGAACTATCATCAAGCGAAAGTGCTTGACCTTGTAGCAAATTATCACGATAGCGAGCGCACCCGAGCGTTTGATGCCATGGGAAACAGGCGAGAGGCTGGGGAAACGAGCGGGCTTTGGAATCCCGACCCCGAGCCTGGCCGGGGGTGAACCACGACAGGACCCGTCGGGTGCATTGATGGGCAATTTCGGACTCTTCGCCTCACTTTCCTTTCCGACCCTCATCGGGTAGAATGGGCTTTGTGGAAGGCGGAAAAGATTCGATTCCCCAGCTCTTCGAGAAAGCGCTGGGGAGGCCCCTCGAGCAGAGGGTGAGCCTCGGCGACTTTTC
>CAYUKK010000047.1:0-21578 GCA_964445305.1 uncultured Eubacteriales bacterium | reverse complement strand
GTCTATTAGATGAAGGGAAATAGATGCGACGAGAAGTGAAAATCGGCCTTTTCTTGGGCGGGGCGATGCTCATTTTGGCTGTTTTTGTTTTTATTGTTGGCGACTTATCTGTTCTTTTCCGAAAACCCGGCTACACTCTCTCAGCCGATTTCGATACCGCCTCCGGACTGGAGCCCCGAGCGGCGGTCAGGATGGCGGGCGTAAAAATTGGCTATGTCAAGGACATCCGTTTGGAGGGAAGGCGAGCTCGCGTTGTCATGGCCATCTATCCTCGCTTCTCAGTTCCCCGGGATTCACGGGCGACTCTCGCTTCCCTTGGTCTTATCGGCGAGAGATACATCGACATCATCGCTGGCGAGGCGACCGCTTTTTGCCAGGCGGGAGATGTCCTCCAGACAGCGCCTTCTGTCAGTCTGGACCAGGTCGGGAGCCTGCTCCTTTCGGTGGCGGAGGACATCCGGAAAGTGAGCACCTCACTCCAGGAGAGTGCCAATGAAAATTTCCGGTTGAGCCTCCATCAGACGCTTGAGAACCTGGCCTCTTTTTCCCGAAGCCTCGACGATTTTTTAGCACAGAATAGAGAAGAGTTGGAGCGGGGAATTCGTCCTGCCTCCCGGGTCGCTGGCGAGCTCGATGAGAAAATCAAAGATGTTTCAGGGAACATCGACGAAACAGTTCTCCTTCTCAAAGACATCGCCCGGGAAAACAGGGAATCTCTCAAATTCAACCTGGAAAAAATCCGAGAGATTCTCCTCCAGCTCGAAGAGTCCCTCCGCTCTCTTTCCCAATCCCTGGAGAAGATTAACCGCGGGGAAGGAACGCTGGGCAAAGTTATCCATGACCCACGGCTTTATGAAGAAGCCGAGGAAACGTTGGGGGCGGTCAAGCAGGCGGTCGAGCCCTTGAGCCGAGTGCGGGCGGCCGGGAGCTATCGGGCTGATTATTTTGGGGAAAGCAACAAGGTTAAGAGCTCCCTCAGCTTGGGTTTCTATTTCCCCCCGCGCTACTTTGTTTATGGCCAGGTTGTTGATGATCCGTTTCTCAACCGCTTCACCTACTCGGCGCAGGGCGGTTTTCGCTCGGGTCTGGTTGCTCCGCGCGCCGGAATTCTTGAATCTACCCTCGGGGCAGGGGTGGACGTTTTTGCGTGGCGGGACCGGCTTGTCTTTAGCTTGGAAGGGTTTGATTGGAGGCGCGAAGGAGGGCCACGGTTTCGTTTGGCCACCCAGTATTTTCTGCCCGGGTTTTTCTATCTCGTCGCCGGCGTGGATGAGCTGACCAAATCGTCGAGGCGAGAATTCTTTCTTGGTCTCGGCTTGGGAACGCGATGAAGGATAAAATAAAAACCGTTTTTATCTGCCAGACTTGCGGTACGCGTTCGCCCAAGTGGTTGGGCCGGTGCCCTGGTTGCGGCGAATGGAACAGCTTTATCGAGGAACTCGAAGAGAGCGCGCCGGCTGTCTATTCCTTTCCGCCCGCTGAAGCCACTCTTTATCAGGATATCAAGGAAGTTCACAAGCAGAGACTTAAGATCCCGGTGGATGAGTTCAACAAGGTCCTGGGCGGCGGCGTGGTCAAGGGCTCTTTGGTGTTGATTGGTGGTGAGCCGGGCATCGGGAAGTCGACGTTGCTCCTTCAGGTCAGTCGAGATTTTGCCGGTCAGGGTTTACGCGTGCTCTATGTATCGGGCGAGGAATCCTTGGAACAAATCAAGCTCCGGGGCGACCGTCTGGGGGTGCGCGACGGCGAGTTGTACTTGTTGGCTGAGACCAACCTGGAGCGGGTTATCGCTCAGGCAGAGAAGCTTGAACCGGAGGTGCTCGTCATCGATTCCGTCCAGACGGTCTTTTCGACCAAGCTCGTCTCGAGCCCGGGGACGATCAGCCAGGTCCGCGAGGTAGCCAACGAGATCTTCCGTTTTGCCAAGAAAAATCAGGTTTCAGCGTTTCTCATCGGGCACATCACCAAAGAAGGAGCGCTGGCCGGGCCGAAATCACTCGAACATATGGTCGATGTGGTCCTCCTTTTTGAGGGCGAAAGGGACCACAGCCACCGAGTGCTGCGGGCGCTCAAGAACCGGTTCGGGCCCGTCTCTGAGCTCGCCATCTTCGAGATGGGAAGCGCTGGCCTCCAGGCTGTTGCCAACCCCTCCGCTTTTTTCCTCAAGGAACGTCCCGCCGATGAATCCGGCAGCGTCGTTGTCGCCACGATCAAGGGAACGCGGCCATTGCTGGCTGAAATCCAGGCTCTCGTCTCACCAACCCTGTTTGTCGGCAGCCCGCGGCGGATGACCATCGGACTCGACCATTTCCGGACCTCAATGCTTCTGGCGGTCATCGAACGAAAGCTCGGGTATAGCTTCGGGGGCGAGGATATTTATCTCAACGTTGCCGGAGGACTCGCCATCGAGGAGCCGGCCGCTGACCTGGGGGTCGTCCTGGCTGTTGTTTCCTGCATTAAGAATAAGGCTTTGCCGCGCGATGTTACCGTTTTCGGAGAGGTTGGCCTGAGCGGCGAAATCCGCTCCGTGGGAAGCCCGGTGGCCAGGGTTAAGGAAGCCTTTTCCCTTGGCTTCCAGACGGTTGTTCTCCCCCAGGGGAACTTGGCCTCTTTGGAGAAGGAAGGCATTGATAGGACTCGCTTGGTGGGCGTGCACAACATCAAGGAGGCGCTGCGGGTTGCTTTTTAAAAAAATTCGAATGATTGTTGGTATAATAAGGCTTTCATAGGCTTTTAAATATGGGCATTCTTATTTTTCGCTTCGTCATCATGGCTGCTGTCACCGCCTCCGGATATTTTTTCCCTCTTTTTAACTTGCCTCGCTCGGCTAGCGCAGCTGTTGCTTTTGCGCTGGCGGCAATCATCATGTACTTAGAGACGCGGATCCGAAGGGCCCAGTTCAAGGTTATCTGGGGGTCGACCGTGGGCACCTTTGCCGGAGTTTTTCTGGGCTGGGTTCTGGGCGCTATTTACAGGAATATCGCCTCCGACACCCCCACGGCCCTGTTCATCCGCGTTTTCTTCCTCATCATCATGCCCTACATCGGGTTTCTCGTCGGCACTCAGAAATCCGAGTGGCTCGACCCCGCTCATCTTTTCCGGTTTTTCAAAGAGAAGAGCGTTGGCCGTAGCTATAAAATTCTCGACACGAGCGTCATCATCGATGGCCGCATCACTGACCTCTGCGATATTGGGTTTATCGAAGGGACGCTGGTTATTCCCCAGTTTATCCTCAAAGAGCTCCAGTTTGTGGCCGACTCCTCGGACGGCCTGAAAAGACAGCGGGGCCGGCGTGGGCTTGATGTCCTCAACCATCTCCAGAAGTCCTCCCAGATTTCGGTCGTCATCTCGGAGATGGATTTTCCTGACATCCGGGATGTCGATTCCAAGCTCATCGAGCTGGCCAAACAGCTGGACGCCAAGCTCATCACCAATGACGTCAACCTCAACAAAGTGGCCCGTCTCCATGGCATCGCTGTGCTCAACATCAATGAGCTGGCGAACGCTTTGCGGCCGGTGGTGCTGCCGGGCGAAACCATGCGGGTGTTCATCCTCAAGGAAGGAAAGGAGAAAGACCAGGGAGTTGGCTACCTGGATGACGGGACAATGGTCGTTGTCGACAACTCCAGGCGGATGATCGGGCAGAATATCGATATCACCGTGACCTCGGTGCTCCAGACCACTGTGGGCAAGATGATTTTTGGCCGGTATAACGAAGACACACGATGAGGCGGGTTTCGGTGATCATCGTTGCCGCCGGCAAGGGCAAGCGTTTCGGTTCGGCCAAGCAGTTTGCCCTGCTTCGGGGCAAACCCGTGCTTGATTGGTGTTTGGAGAAATTTATCGACCATCCCGAGGTCGATGACATCGTGCTTGTTTTGCCTGATGAGAGGAAAAAAGCTGATTATCTAAGTCGAAGCAAAAAAATCGTTGCTGTCGTTAAGGGAGGGCCACGAAGACAGGACTCGGTGCGCCGGGGAGTAGAGGCGTTGAGCGAAGCAACGGCCGATATCGTTCTTGTCCACGACGGAGTGAGGCCCCTTCTCAGTGCAGCCCTGATCGGGAGGGTCATCCGGGGAGCGCGACGAAACAAGGCTGTCATTCCCGTTGTTCCCATCGAAGAGACGGTTAAGGAAGTAGCCACAGGTCGAGTCGTCCGGACTGTGGATAGGGCACGTCTATGCCGGTCCCAGACGCCGCAAGGATTTTCCTACACTCTTCTCCGCCAAGCTCTCCAGAAGGCTGGCCAGGAAGGTTACGGGGGGACAGACGAGGCGGAACTCGTCGAGAGACTCGGCCACAAGGTCGCCGTGGTTGAGGGGGAGGCTCGCAATCTCAAAGTCACAACGAGAGAGGACCTGAGAATTGCGGAGGCATGGCTCGATGATTAGTATCGGCTTCGGCTATGACATCCATCGGCTTAGGACGGGCAAGAAACTCTATCTGGGCGGAGTGGAAATTCCGCACCCGGCCGGTCTGGTCGGCCACTCGGACGGAGATTGTCTCATTCACGCTATCATGGACGCTCTTTTGGGTGCGCTGGATGAACCAGATATTGGACGACTCTTCCCTGATACAGACCCGGCCTACCGCCACATCCGGAGCACGCTGCTCCTGACGCGGGTGATGAGCAGGCTCAGAAAAAAGAGAAAGGAAATCCTGAAGATCGACACGGTCGTTGTGGCCGAGAAGCCCAGGCTTGCTCCTCATGTGGATAGGATGAAGGCCACGCTCAGCCCCCTCCTCGGTGTTTCGCCTAATAGAATTGGCATCAAAGCTAAAACCAACGAAGGGATGGGGATAATCGGCCGGGGGCAAGCTATTGCCTGCTGGGCCGTCGCCCTTGTCGGCGAGAAGAAAAAGCATTGTTCTCTTTCAGGTCTGGCTCCATCAACCTGAGAAGCCATGACTTCAGCTTTTCACAGGAACCTGAAACCGAGCGCCCTCGGCCTTGGCCAGGACATTCGAGATGATCTGCAAGCCTGCTTTCTTTCCGACTTTCATGATCTCGATGGCCGAGGATGAGGCAATGAGGTTAAACCCGGCTAAGGAGAGGAACGCAGCCAAAAGGAAAATCGCTACTTTTGTTTTGAAACTCATGGGAACCTCCTGAGTATTTCTTTCATTTCCGTTCTCACACGTATATACGCCTGAAGCTCGCGAAAGGTTCCTGACGGACTTTAGTCTTTTTTTCTTCTGGTCGATTCAGCCAGAGTCGTGAAGACAATGCTCAGGAGTGCCTCGTATCCTCGCTCCGGTCGATGGAAAATCTCCTCATTTCCCAGTCCTTGAGGCTTGATTATCCGGAACTTTGAATACTCTTTTCCCTCCAGAGTGATTTTTTCGCTCGTCTTATGGACTATGACCTCGAGGACATTCCGTGAGCCATCAGAGACCGTCACCGTCAACCCCCCATTCTGCCTCTTCATTGCGGATGTCATGATAGGAACCTCCATTTTCTATCTGACCATCATTTAATTGGACATCCCCATTCTTGAAACATTGGCGATTCTGTTCCCTTCGGGCTCATTTTGTGGTAATAGAAGAGGAAAAAGAAACGGGAGGAAATGAAGGTTGCAGAGCTCGAAAAATATCTATCTCGATACTGTCAAGTACTTAAAAAAAGGGGGAAGCTTTGCGCTGGCCACAATAGTCGAGACGTGGGGCTCAACTCCTCAGGCTCCGGGAGCCTCCGCCCTATTCTCAAAGCGAGGCCTTCTCTTGGGGACCCTCGGGGGAGGGGCGATTGAAGCGGAAGCTCATAGAAAGGCGGTCGAATGCTTGAAGAAGAGTTTTTCGAGTGTCTATGAAGGGAATCTTATGGGTGAAGTTGGTTCCGAGGAAGCGCTCTGTGGCGGCAGGGTTCAGGTATTGATTGACGCCACTCCAAGCCGGAGCCTCAGGACGTTTGAGCTCCTCCTCCAGTCCCTTCATTCCCGCCGGGCAGGAGTCCTGACGACGAGGATTCTTCAAACTCCAACAGGCAAGGCCTTTGTCCAGAGAAGCTGGTGGGAGGCAAAACAAGGGAGAAAGGGCCTCGCCGCCTGGAAAGATTCTCCGTCCCTCCAAGAGCTCGAAGACACCCTAAGGCAGGCAAAACCCAGGCTCGTGCGCCTGGCCGGCCCCGCAAGCAGGAAAGACAAGGAGCGACTTTTTTTCCTCGAGCCGCTTTTTCCCCTGCCCCAGCTGGTCATCGTTGGCGCTGGCCACATCGGCCAGGCCTTGGCTCCGCTTGGCAAGCGGCTGGATTTTGAGGTTACCGTTATCGATGACAGACCCGATTTCGCTAATGCCGTCAGATTCCCGGAAGCGGATGTCCTCATTGTTGACCAGATTGAGCGGGCTGTCAGGAATTTCCCCGTGTCCTCTGATACCTATATCGTCATCGTTACTCGAGGGCATCGCTATGACGCCGAGGCGTTGAGAGCGTGCATTGGCTCTCCGGCTCGGTATATTGGGATGATCGGGAGCTCGAGAAAGGTTTCCATCATGCGGCGGGAGTTTCTGGAAAAGGGTTGGGCTTCGGCAGCCGAGTTTGATAGGGTCCGTGCGCCCATCGGGCTCAAGATTGGGTCGAAAACAGTGGAGGAGATTGCCGTTAGCATAGCCGCTGAGCTTGTCCTGGTGCGAAGCGAAGCAGGAGGAAAGAGCCATGGATGAGAAAAATAGGGTCTGGGCCATCGTCCTCGCTGCCGGCGAGTCGAGGCGAATGGGGGAGCCAAAAAGTCTTCTCCCTTATGGAAGGAGCACCATCTTGGGGACCGTCCTCCAGAATGTGCTGGCCTCTCGCGTCGATGGCGTCCTCGTTGTCCTCGGTTCGCAGTGGAGGAAAATAAGAGCAACCCTTAAGAGAGATGATGTCAAGGTAGTTATCAACCCGCGCTTCCGAGAGGGGATGTTATCGTCCATCCAGAGAGGTATCTCCGCTCTCCCCCCTTCCTGCCGGGCAGCGGTTTTAGTCCTGGCCGACCAACCGACCGTTCCGCCGGCAATCATCAATGCTCTGATCGATGCCTATCGCCGAAAAGGAAGAGGGCTCGTCGTTCCGGTCTTTCAGGGAAAAAGGGGCCATCCCGTGCTTTTCGACCTCAAGTATAAGGAGGAAATCATGAGCCTTGACCCTACCGTCGGCCTTCGCCAGTTGCTCCAGCGCCATCCCCAGGATATCCTCGAGGTGAGGGTTTCCAGCTCCTCGATCCTTCGGGATATCGATGACCCCGCTGATTATGAAAATTTGATGCTTCCAAGAAAAAGAGATTGAGGTTGTCTAATATAGAAAAAAGAGTATAATTACCCTTTAAAAAGGAGGAAAGAAGATGAAAAAGGCATGTTTAACGGCCGTTGTCTTTCTAACCTTAGGATTTATGGCCAATTTGTGCCTTGCTCAAGCGACCGATGTCAGCGGCGAATGGGATTTCACCATGAAGACGCCGCGAGGAGAAAGGACTTCGACGATCAAGATCGCTCAGGACGGGGAAAAGATTACGGTGACCATGCCCGGCTTCCGGGGGGGTGAGGTCACGGGCGAAGGAACGATCAAAGGGAACGCCATCGAATGGACTATCACCCGGTCAACTCCGCAAGGAGAGTTCACGGTGACCTACAAGGGTACTGTCGAGGGAACGACCATGTCCGGAACGGCCGAGTTGGGTCAGATGGGGACAGCGGAGTGGACAGCGACGAAAAAAGAGACCGGGACTTAAGACTTATCGCCTAAAATCCTTTTCTTGTTGAAACTCGAGCCCAAGGGGGACGTTTAATATCAAGAGGGGAAGAATTTCCCCGTGCTTCCGTCTAAAGGAATGGACGGAGGCCCCATGAACACGGTTGCCCATGGACGAAAAAGAGCTCATCAGGCTCTCCCAGGCAGGAAACGGAGAAGCCTTCGGACAACTCGTTGAGAGGTACAAAACGAAAGTGTTCAGCCTGGCTTATGGATTGACCCGGGACAGGGTGGAGGCAGACGACTTAGCTCAGGAGATTTTCATCAAGGCCTATTTCGTCCTGTCCAAATTCAAATTCCGCTCCGAATTCGGCACATGGCTTTACCGGGTGGCCATCAATCATATCCGAGATTACTTGAGGCGAAGCAAGCATCGCCGGCATGACGTTCCGCTGGAGAAAATACCCGAAATTAGGATGGCAGCAAACAATCACACACCTGAGGAAGAAAGGGAAGACATGAAACGCCGGCTGCTCGTCCGGAAAGCTCTGGATCGGCTTCCCGAGAAGTACCGGGTTATCCTGATGCTCCGGGATATCCAGGGTCTTCCCTACGAAGAAATCAGCCGAATTCTTAGGCTTTCGCCAGGGACGGTGGATTCGAGGCTCTTTCGAGCGAGAAAAAGGCTCATGGCTCTCGTGAAGAAAGGAGGAGGAAATGAACTGTAAGAAAGCAGCCGGACTTCTCCTTCGTGCCCTTGACGGGCGACTGGGCGAAAAAGAGCGCCGCCAAATGGAAGCGCATCTTCTCAATTGTGCATCCTGTCGGGCGAGAGAAAAAGAGTATCGAGAAGTTCTTGACCTCCTCCGGCCTGGCCGTGTGCCCGAACCGCTGCCGCATTTCGAGACGCGCCTGATGGCCAAGCTCAAAGAGTCGGAGCGAGCCAGGGCCGTCCTGGTTTGGCCGAAGTGGGCGGCTCGAGCAGCGGCGGCGTGCTTCCTCGTGGGGCTTTTTTTCGGCGCCGGCCTTCTTTTTTTTCAACCTCGAGAGTCTTTAGAGTTGAGCCAGGCTGAGATCCTCCTTCTCCGCAACGAAAACCCTTTGACCGAGGCGGCAACCATCCTCGACCAAAAAAAGCCTGAGGAGAGGAACATGATGCTGATATTCGCCGCCGCTGAGATGAGGCCGCCGGTCGGGAGATAAAGACAATGAAGAATAAATATAAATTCTGGGTTATTTTTTCCGTGCTGGTCGCTTTTGTGGCCGGCCTTGTCGGCGGATTCTGGTTAGAACGTTATCTCGCGCTCAAAAAAAGGCCGCCCTCAGGTGCCCGGCCGCCTCGGGAGGCGGTCCATTTTCCAACCCTCGATGAAATGTCCCGAGAGCTGGAACTCACTGCCGACCAGCAGGAGGAAATTCGGAAGGTCTTCGAACGCAACGATGGCAGGTTGAAGGAGCTACGTTCGGAAATGCACAGTCGCTTAACAGAAATCCGGGCCAAGCTCAAAACCGAGCTCGATGCAGTCCTGACGCCGGCACAAAGAGATAAATTCGAAGCCATGATCGAAAAATACCTCCAGCGGAGAAAGAGAGACTTTGAGAAGAGAAAAGCTGATTTTGAAAAAGAGCGCTCATCTTACAAGATGGAAGGAGAACGAAAATGAAAAGGAAAGTGGTCATCAGTCTTGTCATCCTCGTTGTCGTCGCGGGTGCAATCCTGGGGTGGGCCATCCTCAGGAAAAACGGGACGAACGCAGTGAAATACAAGACGGAGGCTATCACCAAGGGTGATATCGAGGCCTTGGTAGTCACAACGGGGACGCTTAACCCGGTAACCGTGGTCGAAGTCGGGAGCCAGGTTTCCGGGAAGATTGACAAGCTTTATGTGGATTTCAATTCCCATGTCCAGAAGGGCCAGGTTATCGCTGAGCTCGACAAATCTATTCTTCAGACGCGGGTCGACCAGAACCGAGCGAACTACTTGAGTGCCGTCGCTTCGCTCGAAAAGGCCAAGGTCACCCTGGACAACCTGGAGAAAAAATACCAGCGGGCGCTCAGCCTGTTCGAGAAAAACCTGATCTCCTACGAGGAGAAGGAGGCCGCCGAGGCCGCTTATCTGGGCGCCAAAACAGACTTGCAGTCGGCTCAAGCCAGAGTCGAGCAGGCCAAATCGCAGCTTGAGTCGAGCGAAGTGGACCTCAGCTATGCTATTATCCGCTCTCCCATTGATGGGATTGTCATCTCCCGTAACGTCAACGTGGGCCAGACAGTCCAGGCAAGTTTTCAGGCTCCCAAGCTTTTTGAGATCGCCAACGACCTGAGCAAGATGCAGGTTGAATGCAGCGTCGATGAAGCGGATATCGGCAAGGTCCAGGAAGGCCAGAAGGTGAGGTTCACGGTCGATGCTTTTCCTAACGAGACTTTTACCGGCACGGTCAAGCAGGTCCGCTACTCGCCGACCATTTCCCAGAATGTTGTTACCTACACGACGATTGTCGATGTCGAAAACCCGGGGATGAAGCTTCGGCCGGGGATGACGGCCACTGTTTCGATTGTCACCGGGGAGGCCAAGGGAGTGCTTCGTGTTCCCAACGCGGCCTTGCGCTTTACGCCAAACCTTAGCCCTGAGGAGATGAAAGCTTTGATGGAAGAGGTGAGGCAGAAGATGATGGCCAAGCGTCAGGCTGAGGGGGGGACGGCCGGACCCGAAGCTCAAGCCGCACGTCCGAGAGCCGAACAGGGGAGCGGGCCGCGGCTCATTCCCTTTGCCCAAGAAGGTGGTTTTTCCCCAACAGGGGGCCAAACAGGCTCGAGGAGACCATCGACGGTCTGGTATCTGGATGAGAAGGGGAAACTCAGTCTTGCCTTCATCCGGCCCGGAGTGACCGATAACACCTATACCGAAATTGTTCGCGGGGATTTGAAGGAAGGGCAGATGGTCATCGTTGGTTATGAATCGGGCGGAGGGTCAAGCTCGACTTCCAGCAGCTCGGCCCAAAGGAATCCCGGCCCGATGATGATGATGGGCCCGCCGCGGAGATAGGGCGACTCCGCAAGGAAAGAAGAGGAAACAAATGGCGACTCCCTTAATCCAGCTTGAGGATATCGTCAAGATTTATCGCGTCGGGGAGACCGAAGTCCATGCCCTGCGGGGAATCAGCTATAAGGTCGAGCCAGGCGAATTCCTGGCCATCATGGGTCCTTCCGGTTCAGGGAAGTCGACGCTCATGAACATCATCGGCTGCTTGGACAGGCCGACTTCGGGGAAGTATTTTCTGGAGGGCGAGGAAGTATCCACTTTTGACCGGAACAAGCTGGCTCGGGTTCGCAACAAGAAAATCGGTTTCGTCTTCCAGACTTTTAACTTGCTGCCACGGACGACAGCTCTGGAAAACGTCGAGCTGCCCCTTCTTTATTCTTCCGATGTTACTGGCAAGAAGAGAACCGAATTAGCCTTGCAAGCCCTTGAATCGGTGGGACTCCTGGACAGGGCTTATCATAAGACCAATCAACTCTCTGGCGGAGAACAGCAGCGAATTGCCATTGCCCGGGCTTTGATGAACAGCCCTTCGTTGATCCTGGCTGACGAACCGACCGGCAACCTGGATACCAAGACGAGCCAGGAAATTATGAATATCTTCAAGAGGCTCAACGAGGAGAAGAAGATGACCCTTATCATGGTCACCCATGAACCGGATATTGCTTGTTTTGCCAGAAAGAGGCTCCACATCCGGGACGGGAAGATCCTCCGCGAGGAGCGGGAGGATGAGGGGTGCGCTGACGACATCAGGCGGGAGGTGCAACCATGAACCTGTGGAGGACCAGCAAAGTCGCGTTCCGTGCCCTCGGCCGGAACAAAATGCGGTCATTCTTGACGGCCTTGGGGATTATCATCGGCGTTGGAGCCGTCATCTCCATGGTCAGCATCGGCGAGGGAGCCAAGCGTGGCGTCCAGGAGAGATTCAATTCGATGGGTACGAACCTCCTTTTTGTCTCGCCGGGAAGTCGGAGCATGCGTGGCGTCCATAGCGGTTTCGGTGGCTTCAACACACTGAAACCGGAGGATGCCGAGGCCATCGAACAGCAGTGCGATGCCGTGCGGTACACCTCTCCTTCGGTGAATACGCGAGCTCAGGTTGTTTATGGAAACAAGAACTGGAATACGTCGATCCAGGGGACGGGTGCACGCTACCCGGAGATCCGAAACTGGCGGGTGGAGGCGGGGACCTTCTTTGAGGAGGGCCACGTCAAGTCCGCCGCCAAGGTCTGCGTGCTGGGGAGCGAGGTGAAGAAGAACCTCTTCGAGAGCGAAGACGCGGTAGGCCAGGTCATCCGGATCAACAGGATCCCCTTTCGCGTTCTGGGAGTGCTCGAATCCAAGGGTGAATCAGGAGGATGGTTTAACCGGGATGATATGATTGTTGTCCCCTATACGACGGCGATGAAGCGGCTGATGGGGCGCGATTACATTTCTTCCATTGATGTGCAGGCTGTGTCCATGGACAAGACACAGGAGGCTCAGCGCCAGATCGAAGAACTCCTCCGGTTGAGGCACAAGATTGCTCCCGGGGCTGAGGATGACTTCCAGGTGCGTAACATGACTGAAGTTGCGGAGGGGGCGGCCGAGGCGACCAAGATCATGACCATCCTCCTCGGCAGCATCGCCTCCATTTCCCTCCTCGTCGGCGGTATCGGCATCATGAACATCATGCTTGTTTCCGTGACCGAAAGGATTCGGGAGATTGGCATCCGGATGGCCGTCGGTGCCAGGGAGAAGGACATCCTTCTCCAGTTCTTGACGGAGGCAGTCGTGCTCAGCGTCATGGGAGGGGTGATGGGCATCTTTTTCGGTGTGGGGCTGTCCAAACTTTTGGTCCATGTCCCCATCTTTTCCCAGTTCCGAACCGCTGTTTCTGCCAATTCCATCGCCTTGGCTTTCTTGTTTTCAGCCTCGGTCGGCATCTTTTTCGGCTTCTATCCGGCGCGCAAAGCATCCCGGCTTGACCCGATTGAAGCGTTGCGCTACGAATGAATTCACTTTCTTAGATGGAGGGAGGTTTGCGATGATAAGAAAATGGACGAGAATGGCGATTTGCACAATCCTGCTCGCTCAGGTTTCAGGCGTCTTGGCTCAAGAAAAGGAAGCTGTCCTTTCTCTCAGTCTGGACGACGCCATTATCCGGACGTTGAAGAATAATTATGGAGTGGCTATCCAGGTTCTCAATCCGGAACTGGCGGAGCTGACTCTGGCCAGAGCTAAGGAAAAGTTCTTGCCCACGCTCGCCTTCGGGTTTGGAAAAAGAAGCACAGAAAGTGCTTCCTATTCTTGGCTTGAGGCGAAGGAGCGCTCGACCGTGGATTACAACAGTTACGATACCCAGGTTTCCCAGCTCATTCCCACGGGCGGGACTTTGACCGCCTCGTTCAATTTATACCGAAATTTCAGTAACGCTAAGTTCCAGACTGTTAACCCGCGTTACGGGAGCACGCTCAGGCTGGATTTCAGGCAGCCTTTGCTGAGGGACTTTGGTTTGAAGATGACGCGGCGTGACATTATCATCAGCCAAAATAACCTGGAGATCTCTGAGAACGACCTCGAGGCCACCCTGGCCAACACGATCTACAGTGTCGAGGAGGCCTACTGGAACTTAGTCTATAGCCTGGAAAACCTCAAAGTCCGGCAGCAGTCACTCCAATTAGCTCGAGATCTTTTGGCCCGAAACCAGCGAGCCGTGGAAGTGGGGACGATGGCGCCGATCGATGTGCTTAGCGCCCAGGCTGAGGTGGCGACGAGGGAGGCCGATATTCTTTCGGCTGAAGCGGAGGTCAAAAATAACGAAGACCGGCTCCGGACGATTATCAACCTCCCCGAAGCCGAGGTGAAACTGGCTCTTCCCGTCAAGCCTGTAGACAAGCCGCGCTTCGAGGAGAAGAAGATTAGTCTGGAGGAAGCTCTTCTCACCGCCATGGAGAATCGGCCTGAGCTGAAATCCCTCAAAATTGAGTTGCAGAATCAGGATTTAAACCTCAGCTACGCGAAAAACCAGCTCCTCCCCAGCCTCAGTCTTACGGCTTCGTACTGGAGCCCGGGTGTTTCGGGAGATCGCATTATCTATCTTAATGATAATCCTTTAACTGACGTCATCTTGGCTGTCATTCCAGGTGGAGCCAAAGGGGCGATAGAAGACGCCCTGGGTTTCAAGTACAAGAACTGGTCCGTCGGCTTGACTCTGGATGTGCCCCTCAACTCCGTCTTTTCCAAGGCCCAGTATGCCCAGGCCAAGGTGAACTTAGAACAGGCCATGCTCCGTTTGAAAAACCAAGAGCAGCTCATCTTCCTCGAAATCAGGAATGCAGTCCGGGCAGTTGAAACGAATTACCAGAGGGTTCAATCTTATCGCGTCGCCAGGGAGCTGGCTGAGAAGAAGCTCCAGGCTGAGGAAGAAAAGCTCCGCGTCGGGTTGACGACCAATTTTGTCGTCCTGACTTACCAGCGGGATTTGAGCAACGCCCAGATTGCCGAGCTCCGGGCCATCGTCGACTACACCCTTTCCCTGGCTAACCTGGAAAGAGCGATGGGCACGCTTCTTAAAAACAGGAACATCACCATCGACCAGGTCATGAGAGGGGATTGAGGCGAATCGCTTCCGATGTTCTCCCGAGGGGAGGCCAACGCACATTCTTCTAAAATACGCTCGTTTCATTTAGAATAGAAAGCCGCGAGATGAAAGTTGATCGAGTTCAATTTCCTCTCTTCTTTACCTTTCTGACCCTCCTTTTCTTTTCCTTTGCTTTTAGCAAATCCAAAGGCCCTGAAGACCTTCCCACTGTTGTTGTCCCGAAGTTTTCTGCCCAGCCGAAGATTGACGGGAATCTGGAGAATCCGCTTTGGGAAAACGGCGCCGTTATTTCTGATTTTGTTCAATTCGAGCCGCAGGAAGGAGCCGCTCCCTCGGAAAAGACAATTGCCTATTTCGGCCATGATGATGACCATCTCTATCTTGCTTTCCGCTGCTTTGACTCCAACCCCAAAGCCATCCGGGCCTGTTTAGCCCAGCGGGACAAGGCCGAAGGAGATGACGAAGTCACAGTTTTTCTCGATACCTTCAATGACAGGAAAAGGGCTTTTGTTTTCCAGGTGAACCCCTGCGGTGTCCAGACAGACGGTGTCTTCACCGAGTCCGGCGGTCGTCGCCGTCGAGGACCGGGAGGCGGAGGGGGCGGGGGTCAGATGGGGTTCGAGAGGTTTGACCGAAGCTGGGACACTTTTTTTCTGGCGGATGCCAGCCTGGACGAAAAGGGCTACATTATCGAAATGGCTATTCCCTTTAAAAGCCTCCGTTTTCCCAATTCTCCTTCCCAGAAATGGGGAATCAAGATCATGCGGACGATCAGGCGGAAGAACGAGGAAATCTACTGGCCGGCCCATTCCCGCAACGTCAACGGGTTCTTGGTGCAGGTCGGAATGCTCGAAATCCAGGCCGCCGTCCAGGAAGGAAGAAACGTCGAAATCATGCCTGTGGTCGCCGCCCTTCAAGAGTCTGGCCAAAAGTTCAAGCCCCAGCCAGGGCTGAACCTAAAATGGGATCTCACCTCCGATATCACTTTCAATTCCACCATAAACCCGGATTTTAGCCAGGTGGAAGCGGACATGCCCCAGGTGGATGTCAACCAGCGCTACGCCCTTTACTACCCTGAAAAGAGGCCTTTTTTTGTCGAGGGCAAAGACTATTTCGACACCCCATTCGAGCTCGTTTATACGCGAAAAATCTTCGAGCCGCAGGGAGGAATCAAGCTCACCGGCAAGACCAAAGGCTTTACCCTCGGCTGGCTGAGCGTCCTCGATGAGCATTCACCAGAAATCAGGGTTTATGAAGAAGAAGACGAGGATGAAGAAGAAGAGGAGGAAGAAGCCGAGGAGCCATCGTATCGGGCCCTCGTCAACGTTTTCCGCCTGAAAAAAGACGTTTTTACCGAATCCTACCTGGGGTTCATTGCCTTAGGCAAGGACACTGGAAGCTCGTCAGGAGGTTTAACCGGACAGTTCAACCGCCTGGCCGGTGTTGACGGCCACCTCAAGTTTCTCGAGTATAACCGACTGACGTTCCAAGCGGTTGGGTCAATGACGAAAACAAAGAAGGAAAAGACGGGTTTTGTGCCTGCTTACCTGGTCAACCTCAATCATAACTCCAGACACTGGCAGCTTTCGGCCGAGTACCTGAGCATACCCCCTGATTTTGAGTCTTCTGTTGGCTACTTCCGGCGCAAGGATATCCGCTTCTTCAATGCCCGAGCTGCTTACTCCTTCCTCCCCCAGAACGCGCTCGTCGTCTTCATCCGGCCCTCGCTCGAGTATCGCCGTATTTATGATTTCAGCGATACGCTGACAGACGATGAATACTCGGCCTCCGTCTTTCTCAGCGGCTGGCGCCAGACTTTTATGTGGTTGAATTACACTTCCGGCCTGGAAAGGTATAACGGTGTCAATTTTTACCAGCAACAAGTCCGAACAGGAATAGGCTCCGAGCCATTTTCCTGGCTGAGCGGGAATATCCGTTACTCCTTCGGCGACGGAATTTATTACAGCGAAGAACCTTATCTTGGGTACAAGCGCGCAGTGAATGTCAGCGCCACGCTTCGTCCTTTTTCCAACTTGAACCTATCCTATAATTTCGAGAACAATGTTTTCACCCGAGAAAGAGGAGGTGATGTCATCTATCGAATCAACATTCTTTCGCAGCGCCTTCACTATCAGCTTTCCCGTCCGCTCTCCGTGAGAATCATCACCGATTATAATGATTATTATAAAAAGCTTTACCTGAGCTTTCTTCTTTCCTGGGAATACAGGCCGGGAACGGTCTTCTACCTCGGAGTTGATGATAACCAGGAGAAAGATGAAAAAGGCATCTTCCGGGGTACCGGTCGCTATTACTTTATCAAGTTTTCCTACTGGTGGCGTGTTTAGTCCGAGAAGACGTTCTGGGGATGAAGGGTTGGGCTTGAGTCATCAGCGCCGATGAGGAAGGAGGCGCCGTCGCAGTGAAGACTTTTGGGCGTGGCCTGGCCGTCTTTGCCCTTCTCTTGAAGTTTTTTGTTGTTTGTTCTTCCTCATCCCGGGGAATTATCATTATCTGTGCCGGGGACAGCATCACTGAAGCGGAATACCCGCGCCACCTGCGCCGTCTCCTCAATCAGGAAGGCTATCGTGTCCAGGTGCACAATTATGGCCGGAAGGGGAATAATTCCAGGGAATACTTGGCATTCCTGAGAAAGGCGGAGAAAGAGCTTGCCCGGCTCCGGCCGGATTTTATTCTCCTCCAACTCGGAACCAACGATGTCCGGGCGGACAGTGATTTTACTTCCGCGTCTGAGTTTGACCGGACGATGAGACAAATCGTCGCCATTTTCGAGGGAATGTCGAACCGCCAAGGAAAGAAACCGAGCATCCTGCTGGCCACTATTCCGCCACTTCCGGAGAACCCTTCCCCGCCTTTTGTGCCCGAGTCGGCGGCGAGGGTGATGGAAGAGATTAACCCCATTATCAGGCGAATTGCGGCTGACCGAGGGCTCAAGCTCGTCGATAATTATTCCCTGTTCGTCGAGAATCCGCACCTCCTGCCTGATATCCACCCGACCAGCGAGGGATACATGCTCCTGGCGCGCAACTGGCATGACCATCTCAAGCCTTTTTTGAGCCAAAAACGAGGGTAGCCAGGTGACCCCCGAAGAAACTGGTGGTCATGGCAGCGTTCCAATTTCAAAAGTTGAGCTGAGAAGGCAGCCATTTCCCCACCTGACTATTGCAGTCCTCCTCAAAACATGATAATATGAATGGTAAATACCGCAAAAACGATTCCACAGGTGGAGATATCCGATGAACAGGAAGCTTATCCGGCCCAACCTGGCCGAGATCAGGGAGGAAAGGAACCGGGAGGCAGCCAAGAAGAAAGCCCACCCGCCTTATGAGACCCACGCCGAGAACTACTATTTTCTCAAGCAAATGAACAAGAAGACGCGGATGGCAGTGGCCATGGCTGACGGCGAAGTCGTCGAGGGCTACATCGAGTGGTATGACCGAAATTGCTTCAAGCTAAACAGAGAAGGGGCGCCCAACCTATTGGTCTACAAGAGCAACATCAAGTACCTCTATAAGGTGGAAGACAAGAAAGAGGGGGAAGAGACAAAAAAGAAGCCGAAATGAGCCTGCCACGGATTGGGATCACTCTCGGCGATCCCGGCGGGATCGGGCCTGAAATCGTCCTCAAAACTTTTTCCGGCCGCTACACCTTACCCCGCGCCAGCTACGTGATTTTCGGCTCGCCGCGCTTGATTCGTCAGGAAGAAAAGAATTTGGGAGTCTCTCTCTCCCTCCGTCCCTGGCATCCTGGCCTGGAATCAGCTGAGAGTTCTCTTTCTCTTCGGGAGGTGGAGGTGCCCTCGCGAGGCTACGTGAGGGGTGCTCCCGGTGCGGCCAATGGGCTGGCCTCGTTTCGCTTTTTTGAAGCGGCCTTGGCCGAGGCCAAGAGGGGACATCTCCAGGCCATCATCACGGCCCCCATCTCCAAGAAATCCTGGGATCTTGCCGGCCTGCGATGGAGAGGCCATACGGACTACCTCAGCCACTTTTATCCCGATGCCATCATGGCCTTCTGGTCGCGAAAGCTCAAAGTTGCCTTACTCAGTCACCATCTTTCCCTGAGGGATGCCCTGAAAAAGGTGCGCCGGAAAAATTTGCTCCGCTTTTTCCTGATCCTTCACCAGAGCCTGGAGAAAATTCGCCCAGCCGGGCTGGAATTACTCGTGGCCGGGCTCAATCCCCACGCTGGCGAGGATGGATTGCTCGGCCGCGAGGAAGTCGACGAGATTATCCCGGCCATCCAGGATGCGCAAAAGCTCGGTCTTTCGATCAGTGGTCCCCTGGCAGCAGATGTGGTCTTCCGCAAGGCGCTGGGCGAAGAGAACAAGATGGTCATCGCTCTCTATCACGACCAGGGGCTGATTCCATTCAAACTTGAGGCGCACCAGACGGGAGTGAATGTGAGCTTGGGCCTTCCCTTTGTTCGCACCTCCCCAGACCACGGGACTGCGTTTGATATCGTCGGCCAAAAAGCGGCCTCGCCCCGCAGCTTCATCGAAGCCTTGAAGCTTGCCGTAGCCCTGAGCGAGGATTAGCCGCCGGCTCAGGCAGCCTCGTCGACCAACTTGATATCCATGAGACGGCAGAAGAACGCTAACTCCCTGGTGATATCTCCGTAAACGGTCTGGCGGTGAAGCCCGCCAGCCCAGTTTCTCCAGAGGGCTGTAATATCGCCGTCGACTTGAACTTCGATTTTCGTTCGACAGCCACGGTCGACCTCAATCCCGACGGGCGCGGCGATGATTTTTCCTGTGAAATAGCGCATGGTATCCATATCCACGAGGATGGCCTGAGTGACCTTCTCGCCGATACGCATCTCCACCTGGGGAACGACGCCTTCCTGACGCTCCATGACCGTGCGGATTTTATAAGGAGCAGCCGGCTTTTCCAGCCCAGCCATCTTTGGGGTGCCCAGGCAGTGAGCCAATAAGATTGTTCCCTTTGATTCATCGATTGTCGGGTCGCTTATGAAGCCTGGCCTTCCGACCAGCCCCTGGAAAAGAATATGGACCAGGGCCGAGTGGAGGTCGGATTCGCATATCCCGCCCAGCCCCATGTTATTGAGACGGGCAAAGCCGAGACACGGATAGGCAGGCAGTTTGATGGTTCGATCCCACATGGTGCCGTAGCAATCGACCGTCATGACCGTGGCATCCTCCTCGTCCAGGAGTTTCTCCATGGCCAGGGCCAGTTTGCAGGACTTGAGGATGTCTTCTCGAGTTGGCTCGACAATCTGGGCGGCACCGTTGATCCAGCGATCAGCTTCAGCTCGAGCATCTTTGTCCGAGACGCGGTTGTAGAAGGAAATCATGTGGTCAAGGGAGACGGCTTTTATCTCGGTCCCGAACCTGGCCTTGGCTTTGGCCGCAAATTCAGAGAAATCCTCAGTCGTTAGGTTAAGAATCTTGGCTTCACGGAGGTGATGGATGGCCCGGAAAGGCCTGACCGCGACCGCCAATTGCCCGAGGTCGGAGGTGAGCAGGCAGTCCATTCTTGTGCCCAGGGGCTGGCGGCGCAGCTCGCCAAAATGGACCCACTCGTGTCCGGAGTAAGGGATGGCAAAGACGATCGTCGGTCGGCCGGCACTCAAAATTTCTTTGAGGATGTCTGAAATGCCGATGTTGAGATGGATGGCCAGGATTCCATCCGCCTCTCTTAGCCTCTCCTTGAGCGCGGAGATTTGTGCGGGGGCGGTGATGAGCTCGTCGACAAAGAAATTGACATCAGCCAACTCGATTTCCATTTCTTTGAAGGCCTGCCGGTAAAAAGAAACCTCTTTTTCCAAATCCAACTTGGGCTTTGGCCAGAGTCCATGGGAACTCCCCATGTAGAAGCGAGCGACCTTGACCTTGCTCCGGCGGCAACCGGGGCTGATGAGTTGAGAAGGGAGCGGTTCGGCTCTTCCCCAAAGAGAAGAGACCGCGGTTCCGCTCAGGCAAAGTGTGCCCGTCATTGCCGCCAGATGGAGGAATTCTCGCCGTTTCAATTCTTGTCTCATGCCTGACTCCTTTCTTTGGGACAATCTTGTTAATCCGACTTACCCACACACTCCAATCTCAGGGTATGTTTGTCCGGCGTGAGCTTGAAGCTTCCCAGATAGTGGTCTTGAACATGGAGGTCAGAAGAATAGAAGTCGTAGTCAGAGACCTTTTGACCAGCCATGTAATCTTCGGGCTGACGGACATTTTTTTCCGTTCACTTCCCCATGGACGGGGTTTTATCCCAATCGATGCTTGTGGATCGCAATGGGAAGCATGAGCTGGGTTTTTTCGAGCTTCTTTTTGTTGATCAAGCTGAGGAGCAGGTTGACAGCGGCACCGGCCAGAGCATCAACATCCTGATCGGCGCTGATGACCGGACGTTCGAACAGGTTGACGTAGTGGCTGATGTCAAAACCGGCCATCATGATTGAGCGCCCCAGTTTCTGTTCGTATTCCCGCGCCACCCGCACGGCGCCGAAGAAGACGAGGTTATTCACACAAAACACAGCTTCCAGGTCGGGCCTCGCTTTGCCCACCCTGTCCATCATTTCTTCACCCGCTTCAGAAGAATAGCCCTTGAAAAGAATGAGGTCTTTTTCCAGTTGGATTCCGCTTTTGTGAAGAGCATTCTCGTACCCTTGGTATCTCACCTTGCTAATGTAAGTGTCGGGGATACCGCCCAAGAAAGCAATCCGGGTATAGCCGAGGTTGATCAATTCATCGGTCAGACGCTCGGCCGCGGCAGTGTTTTCACTGGTCACCCAAGGCAATCTGGTTCTTGAGAGAACCCTGTCGATGAGCACAATGGGAGTTTCCCTCCTCAGCGTTTTTATAGAGCTCCATTCGGTGGTGTGGACAGGTGTGACGATGATCCCATCGACCCGGCGGTCGTTAAGAATTTTCAAGTAAAACTCTTCATTTTCAGGGAGCTCATTGGTGTTGCACAGGAAAGTGCTGTAGCCATGCTCGCGGAGAAGCCGCTCAATTCTTGACCCCAGCTCGCCAAAGAAAGGATTCTGAATATCGCTCACCATCAAGCCGATGGTCATCGTTTTCCGGAGCCGGAGACTTCGGGCGAGCATGTTGGGCCGATAGTTCAACTTTTCTGCTGCCCTCAGGATTTCCCGGCAAGTTTTTTTGGAAATCCGGAATTGCTCAGCCTTGCCGCTCAAAACCCTCGAAATCGTCGAATAGGAGAATCCCGTTAGCCGCTTGATTTCTTTGATGCTCATCGAGTTTCCGCTTTCCTATTTACCAATTTGAGCGGCGAAAATCAAATTCAGGCAATCTCGTGTCG
>CAYUKK010000046.1:0-13456 GCA_964445305.1 uncultured Eubacteriales bacterium | reverse complement strand
AACTGAACTACGACCCCGCCGAGTCGGGCAAGAAAATTATAACGAGAACATATGGCCTTTTCAATCCCCCCGCGAAGCGTCCGAATATTCTGGTCTTGCCTCCTCGGCAATTTCATCTTTATCCTTGAGCGCGATGGATTTCTACATTCTCTCCAAAGCGGCGATGCGCTCCTCGATGGGCGGGTGGGTGCTAAAAAGCTTGTTGACGGCGCCGCCCATGTCCTTGAGCGGGTTGACGATGTAAAGATGGGCGGTGGCCTTGTTAGCTACCTCAAGCGGCTCCCTGTCGGCGGCAATCTTCCTTAACGCCGAGGCCAGCCCGGGCGGATAGCGAGTCAGCATAGCTCCGCTCGCGTCAGCCAAAAATTCTCGTCGCCTCGATACAGCAAACCGGATAAGCTGGGCAATGAGGGGCGATAAAATGGCTAAGATAAGCCCAACAACGACAATGATAGCGCCTGCACTGCTCCCCCCTGCCTTGCTTCCCCCTCTTCCCCTTCCCACCTTCCGCACTCTCCCTCCGCCCCACCAGAACGTGCGGAGCATCCAATCGCTGAGCAAGGCCACAACTCCCACCATGACCACGGTCAGCGTCTGGACAAGAACATCATAATTCTTGATGTGGGACATCTCGTGGGCGATAACGCCTTCGAGTTCGACCCGGTTCATTTTTTCGAGAAGACCTGTCGTCACGACAATGACCGAGTTCTTGGGGTTGCGACCCGTGGCGAAGGCGTTAGGCGCCGAATCGTCGATGACATAACAGCGTGGCTTGGGGAGCCCAGCCGCTATGGCCAACCCCTCGACTACATTGTAAAGATAGGGATAGTCCTTTTTTTCGACTGGCCTGGCCTTGCTCATGGCCAGAACAATTTTATCGCTCGCGTAGTAGCTTCCGATGGTCATGGCGAAGGCAATGATAAAGGCGGCGATGAGTCCCTCGGTTCCCATCCCGGCCAGCTGTTCGAAAAGCCAGGCCAGGAGGAAGATCAAGCCCAGGAAAAAGAGAATGAGGAAGAAGGACCGGCGCTTGTTGCTGGCGATTTGTTCATACACTTTGGGTTCTAAAAGGCGACTTTAACCGGTTCGCGCGCTGCCGCCTCCTCGATCTCGAAGTAATCCCGCTCCTTGAAGCGGAACATATTGGCGATGATATTGGCCGGGAAAACCTGCTGCTTCTGGTTGTACTTCATCACCATGTCGTTGTAGAACTGCCGGGCGTAGGCAATCTTGCTCTCTGTCCCCGCCAACTCCTCTTGGAGCAGAAGAAAATTCTGGTTGGCCTTCAAATCAGGATAGTTCTCCGCGACGGCGAAGAGCGTTTTTAGAGCGCCGGTGAGCATGTTTTCCGCCTGAGCCTGTTCTTTGACCGTGCTCGCGTTAATGGCCTGGGCGCGGGCCTGGGTAACCTTTTCAAAAACTTCGCGCTCGTGCCTGGCGTAGCCCTTGACTGTCTCAATCAGATTAGGGATCAGGTCGTAGCGTCGCCTCAACTGGACATCCACCTGACTCCAGGCGTTCTCGCAGCGGTTCCTCAGGACGATGAGACCATTGTAAATCCCGATGGCCGCGACAACGACGACACCGATGATGACCAAGAGAACCAGCATACCTCCCATGAGTGACTCTCCTTCGCCAAAATTCAAGGGGCTCTGGACCGAACTCGGAAATTCTGTCCGTAACCCCGAGTCTTCCGATATAGATAATCGGAGATTATAAAGAATAGGGGTTTAAGGCTAAAAAATCAACCTAAAAATCCAGTAACGCAAGCGCCCTCCGACGGTTCTTTTCCCAAATTTCTCGTTGACAGGGATTAGCCAGAATGGTATAGTTTTGTCCCTTGACTTTGGAGGGAAATTCATAACCGAAAGGAGGTCATTTTATGGCTTCATTAAAGGACAAATTGGCTGCCCAAATTCCCCCCATGCGCGAAAAGGTGCAGGGGATTTTGAAGCAGTACGGAGACATGAAGGTCTCGGACGTCAGTGTCGCCCAGGCCTACGGCGGCATGCGGGGCGTCAAATGCATGGTCTGGGAAACCTCTGCTCTCGACCCGATGGAGGGAATCCGCTTCCGCGGCTTTACCATCCCCGAGCTCCGGGAAAAGCTCCCTAAAGCCCCCGGCGGCGAGGAGCCCCTCCCCGAAGGCATCTTCTACCTCCTCCTCCTGGGTGAGCTTCCAACCGAGGAGGATGTGCGGGCCATCACGGCTGAATGGCAGAAGAGGAGCGAGCTTCCCGGATACCTCATCAATATCCTCGACGCTCTCCCGAATGATATGCACCCGATGACCCAGTTTTCCCACGGCATCCTGGCCCTCCAGAAAGACTCCATCTTCGCCAAGCGCTACACGGCCGGGATGCACAAGCTGGAATACTGGGACCCGATGTACGAAGATGTCATGAACCTGCTGGCCAAGCTTCCCCTCATCGCGGCCTACATCTACCGCCGGACATACAAGGGCAACAAGCACATCCCGGCTGACCCCAACCTTGACTGGGGTGGCAACCTGGCCCACATGCTCGGCGTCGACGACCCGGCTTTCAAAGAGTTGATGCGGCTCTATCTCGTCATCCACAGCGACCACGAGGGCGGCAACGTCTCGGCTCACACCTGCCACCTGGTCGGTTCAGCCCTCTCTGACGCCTTTTATTGCCTGTCGGCGGCCATGAACGGCCTGGCTGGGCCTCTGCACGGGTTGGCCAACCAGGAAGTCCTCCGCTGGATTATGGACTTGATGAAAGACCTGGGCGGTGTTCCCACCAAAGAGCAACTCGAAAAGTACATTTGGGACACTCTCAACGCCGGTAAGGTCGTCCCGGGGTATGGCCACGCCGTGCTCCGCAAGACCGACCCTCGCTACATGGCCCAGCGGGAATTCGCCCTCAAGCATCTCCCCGACGACCCCATCTTCAAGGTCGTCAGCATGGTCTTCGAGGTGACGCCCGACATCCTGATGAAACACGGCAAGGCCAAGAACCCCTGGCCCAACGTTGACGCCCATTCCGGTTGCTTGCTCTGGCACTACGGCGTGACCGAATACGATTTCTACACCGTCTTCTTCGGCGTCTCCCGGGCCCTCGGCGTTCTTGCCCAGCTCATCTGGAGCCGAGCCCTCGGCTTGCCCATTGAAAGACCCAAGAGCGTGACAACGGAGTGGATCGAAGAGCAGATTAAGGCAGCCGCTGCGCCCAAGCAGTAATAAGCGAGCCAAGAGCTAAATAGGAGCAAAAAAAGAATTTGGAGGAAGGCCCGGAAAAGGGCCTTCCTCTTTTGTTTGCTAAGCGAGAGAAGAAAAAAAGACAAGTCTTTTTCAGCGTGGCTCTCTTTGATCATAAGCCGCCTGTGATCAAGATAAGATCTGATGGCTGAAAAGGCGGGGAGGTCAGGACAATGGAAATGAAGATCGGTCTTATTGGCTGCGGTACTGTAGGTACGGGACTGCTCGAAATCCTCGACAAAAAGGCGGATTATCTCCGGGAAGCTTTCGACTTCGAAGCCCGACTCGTCGCTGTCACGGACAAGCTCAAGGGCTCACTCTGCCTTCGTGAGGGTATCGACATCAAGAAGCTTCTCGACCTTCTCCAGGGGGGAAAACGGATTGACCAGTATCCGGGAGGGAGTGGCGCGGTCGAGATTATGGATCCCCTGGACATGATCGAAAGATGCGAGGCGGATGTCATCGCCGAACTCACCTACACGAATATTCAGACGGGCGAGCCGGCAACGAGTTACATCAAGAAGGCTTTTCGCTGTGGAAAACACGTTGTCACGTCGAACAAGGGCCCGGCGGCGCTCCACTACCACGAGCTCAAAAGAATGGCCGAGACGAACAACCTCTGTTTCCGCTTCGAAGGGACGGTCATGAGTGGAACCCCCATCTTCAGCCTTTTTGAGAACGGCCTGGCTGGAAACGAGGTTCGAAGCGTCCAGGGAATCCTCAACGGGACGACGAATTTCATCCTGACCAAGATGGAGCTTGAGAACATGGATTACGCCGACGCTCTCAAGCTGGCCCAGGAGCTGGGTTATGCGGAAGCCGACCCGACGGCTGATGTCGAAGGGTATGACGCGGTGGCCAAAATCGTCATCCTGTCCAACGTGCTCCTCAACGGGAACATCTCGCCGGATGACGTCCGCCGGGAAGGCATCACTTCTTTGTCCAGGAATCACATTCAGGCCGCAAAGGAAGGGGGCTTCAGGTACAAGCTGATAGCTGAAGCCAGGAAAGTGGGCGATAAGGTCGAAGCTATCGTTTCGCCCCGTCAGCTTCCCCTCACCGACCCGCTCGCCGGGGTGATGGGCGCCCACAATGCCCTGACCTTTGACCTTGATTTGATGGGCAAGGTCACGATCCAGGGAGCAGGTGCCGGAAAGGTCGAGACCGGCTATTCTATTCTTTCCGACATCCTGGCCATCCACCGTCGCCTGCGCCGATAAGCAGCGAGCAACGAACGGGTAGCCCGGTTTGACAATCACCCTTTCCTCAAAAAGGACATGTCAACATGTCCACTAAAGGGTGTACCTTAGGGGACTTGAGGCATTCATTAAAAGTAAAAGGTTATCGCCATGACGATAGTACCCCAAAATTGCCGATGGGAACTTCCTGTGTGGCGAAACGGCTTTCGATTATGCAAAATAAGGGCCATAGGCCGACACCCGATGGGTGGCATGGTTCGGGGGCTGACCCGAGCTTTTGAGGCAACGGGAAACAGGCGAGGGGCTGGGGTGAGGAAGCCCGTCTAAGCTTGAGTGGGCATGGTTTCTCGAGCCAAGCGAGAGAATAGCGAAGGCTGAGTTGGAGCGAGTTTCCTCGCTGGGGAAACGAGCGGGCTTCGGAATCCCAGCTCCGAGCCTGGCCGGGGGTGAACGGCGACAGGACCCGTCGGGTGATTCTATCGGCAATCGTGGGTAGCATTTCTGAGTTGACGAAAGCGGCCAAAAAAGATAATAAAGGGATGGATTTATTCGATTTCTATCCACGGAGGAATCATGAGTGACGTTCCAATGTATAGCCCAGGAGTCCTGCGGTATATCGAAGAGTCCAAAAAACTCCTCGCCCGGCGACAGGCCCTCCTCGAACGGGCCAAAAGATACAAATTCGACACCATCGCTGTCCACGGCCTCTACGCCGTCGAGGAGGCCCTCAACCAGAATCAAGGCGCCATCATCGAGCCCGTCTATTTCGCCACATCCCAGGCTTACCGCGATGCCGACGAGCTCGAGGCGGCCCTGGCTTATCTCATCCCGACGTGGTGCTACACCCGCATCGCCAACCCGACAACCTACTACCTCCAGGATGTCCTCGCCTTGCTCGAAGGCTACAAGACAGGGACCGAGACTTCGTGTGTCGTGACCGCCTCGGGCATGGCCGCCATATCTCTCGCCACCGACGCCTTTCTCGTCAAGCAGAAAAGCGGCCCGGAAAAAATCAACTTTGTCTCCTCAGTTCAGCTCTACGGAGGAACATTCCAGAACTTCAACGTCCGCAAGCGCCAGGAGCGAGGGATCGAGGTTCGCTGGGTCCTCCACCCTGAAGACCTGGAGGAATGGAAATCGAAAATCGACGAGGACACCCGCTTCCTCTACATGGAAGCGCCGAGCAATCCCCAGCAATCGTTCGCCGACATCAAGGCCCTGGCTGATTTGGCCCATACTTGGGAAATTCCCTTCATCATCGATAGCACCTGCGCCACCCCGGCTCTGATGCGCCCCATCGCCTATGGGGCCGACATTGTCATCCATTCCTTGACCAAGTCCATTACCGCCGGCGGCCTGGCCATCGGCGGCGCCTTGATCAGCCGCAAGCCCATCATCACCAGAGTCAAGAACGATAACCCCCTCTTCAAGGAAAGCTTCGCCGAGTATATCCAGTTCCTTCCTTACCGCGACCAGGGCCCGGCTGCCTCGCCCCTCAACGCTCTTTTTGCCCTCAACGACGTCCGCACCCTGCGCTCGCGCATGGATTTGGTCAGCCAGAACAGCCAGAAGGTGGCGGAGTTCTTGAGTCGCCATCCTCGCGTCTACCGGGTGGATTATCTCGGCCTGCCCAGCTTTCCCCTCCACAATTTGGCCAAGCGCTACATGAAGCTCGTTGACTCCGACGACGGCCACGGCCAAGAGGTTAACCGCTACGGCCACCTGATGAGCTTCTGTGTTGACGGCCCGCCCGAGAATGCCCGCCGCGTCTTTGATAAGTTCAAGATTATCTTCCGGGCGACTGACCTCGGCCGAGTCAAGAGCGTCGCCACCATCCCGGCCATCTCAACGCATCAACAGCAGGGCGAAGAGGCGAGGCGCATGGCCGACATTCCGCCGCAGCTCATCCGGCTGTGTGTGGGCGCGGAAGACCCCGACGACATCATCGCTGACCTCGACCAGGCCCTCAAAGATTAGAATTTGTTTTCCTATAATTTATATCGGCTCTATAGGGTTAATGGGTTAAATAAATTTTCTTTGATTTTTGGCTGTCGACAATCCATGCTTCTCGCTGATGCCGGCGAGCCGCACGTCAGTGAAAAAGTTCATGAGCACAGAAGAGGCGCTGCCGCGGGGTCCAAATCCAGCTGAATGCATACCATATTAATGAAAAAATGCGGCCAGACTTTCTTAGCCCTGGTTCTGGCCGTGGCGTTGGCCCTCATCACGGCCTGCCAGCCGCGCTCCGAGGAGGTTGTCATTCTTTTCTCCCACGACACCCACGGCACTTTTAAGCCCTACCACCTCAACCACGAAAACAACGGCCGACTGGTCGGCGGCATGGAGGCGACGAGTCATTACCTGAACGAAATCAGGGCCGCCGAAAAGAACGTCTTCGTGATCGAAGCGGGAGACATCATGACGGGGACCCTGGCCACGGAGATAGAATACGGGGGTGCTGTTGGCGGGGCAATGGTCGAGTTCCTGAACAGGCTTGGCTACGATGCCTGGTGTCTTGGAAACCATGATTTTGACAGGGGTCAGGAAAACACCATCGCCCTTTCCCGGCTGGCCAAGTTCCCCACCATCATGGCTAATATCATCTATAAGGAAAGCGGCCAGCTTTTCGCGGCCGAGCCCTACCATGTCTTCAAGGTCGGTCGAATCAAGGTGGGTGTGATTGCCGTCATGGAAGAGCATTTCCTCAGTGAGGTGCAGCTGGATAAGGTCGAAGGTCTGGCTGTCGAGCCCATCATCCCCACGCTCAAGTCCTATATTCCCGAGCTAGACAAACGGACAGACTTCATCATCGTCGTTTCTCACGGCTGGTTCAGCCAGGCTGTGCGCATCGCCAAGACCGTCCCCGGCATCGACATCGTCCTGGCCGCGGCCGAGGACGGGAAGTTTGCTGAAGTCAACGGCGTGCTCGTCAGTTCGACTTTTGGCCACCAGAGAACCCTGGGCTACCTAAAAGTCAAGGTCGAAAAGGATAGAGTGAAGAGTTATACCCACGACCTCATCTGGCTCTGGGCCGATATCGACCTCAAGCCCTCGCCGGCTGTGGCAGAACTCGTTCGGGAAGTCGAGGAATCTATCGGCGCTGAATACGCCAAGGTCATCGGGGAAGCCAAAGTGGACCTGCCTGCGGGAGAATATCCGGGAACGGGAGGCCACGGCGAAGCCGCGCTCGGGAACTGGATAACCGATGTCATGCGCTGGAAAACGGGCGCCCAGATCGCCTTCCACAACAGCCGGGGAATCAGAGCCGATATCCCAGCCGGGCCCGTGAAAAGAGCCGACATTTTCAACATGTCTCCCTTCCATAACTTCCTTGTCGTCTTCCGCCTCAGCGGCCAGCAGCTCAAGGCGGTTCTCGAGCACGACGTCGAGAGAGGCTGGGATAGGCTCCAGGTTTCTGGCCTCAGGTATAGTTATTATCCGAAGTCAGCCCAACCCTACGGAGAGAGAGTTTTCGAGGTGGAGGTGGGCGGAGAGATTGTCGTCAGGTCCGGAAAAGTGCTCTTGCCGGATAAATCTTATACTATTGTCTCCAACGATTATTTGGTCAGCCACGCCAAGGAAAAATACTTCGGGTTTGCCGTGGAAAATCCCCTCAACACCGGCTTTCTCCTGGACATGACCCTCATGGAATGGCTAGAACAACATCGGGTTATCGATGCCGTCGTGGAAGGACGGATTAGAGAAATCAAGCAATAGCGAACTGATAGAATAACGCAAGAGGAGAGCGCGCCGCCGTGCTCACAGGTTAAAGCAGACGACTTTTGGCTCCGTCATCTCGAGGAGGGCAAATTTGATTCCTTCCCGGCCTAACCCGCTCCACTTGACTCCGCCAAAGGGCATCATGTCGATGCGGTAATCCGTCGAATCGTTGACGATGACGCCGCCGACCTCGAGCTCCCGGATGGCCTTGAAGGCATGGTCCAGGCTGCGGGTGAAGATGGCCCCGTGAAGACCGTACTTAACCCTGTTGGCGAGCCGGATGGCTTCCTCGAGAGAGGAAACCTTATAAAGATTGACGACAGGCCCGAAAACTTCCTCACAATTCAACTTAGCCGCCTCCGGCATGTTCCGGAAGACGGTCGGCTCGAAAAGCGTCCCCTTCCTCCGTCCGCCCGTGAGAAGCTCCGCGCCCATGGCTACCGCCTCCTTGACCCACTCCTCGACGCGGACTGCCTCGGCTTCGGTTATCATCGGCCCCATGTCAGTTGCCTCATCGAGCTGGTAGCCGACCTTCATCTTCCTTGTCCGCTCGACAAAGCGGCGCTCAAACTCATCATAAACCGCCTCGTGGATATAGATTCGCTGCACCCCGATGCAATTCTGGCCAACCGCCCAGAACGCACCCGAAACGGAAAGCTCAACCGCTTTTTCCAAATCGGCATCATCCATGACGATGACCGGCGAGTTGGAGCCGAGCTCCATGCCTATCTTTTTGAGCCCAGCCTTGCGGACAATGTCGAGTCCCGCCTCTGTCCCGCCAGTAAAGGAAATCATCCGCACGCGCGGGTCAGTGACAAGATAATCGGCGATGCGCGACGCATATCCGGTGACGATGTTGAGAATTTTCCAGGGAAGCCCCGCTTCCATCAGCACTTCGCCCAGCTTGAGCGCCGAGAGGGGCGTGACGGTGGCCGGCTTAAGGACAACAGCGTTTCCGCCGGCGATGGCTGGTCCGACCTTGTGGGCCACGAGGTTGAGGGGGTCGTTGAACGGGGTGATGGCGGCGATAATTCCGATCGGAAAACGGTAATAATACCCGACGCGGTTCTCCGAGCCCGGACGGCTATCAAAGGGAATCGTCTCGCCCACGATGCGCCGGGCTTCCTCGGCCGAGATGGTGATGGTGTCGACACACCGGCTCGCTTCCTTTCGCGCTTCCCGGATGGTCTTGCTTCCCTCGGTAGCGATGGTCCGAGCGAACTCCTCCTGACGCCGCCGCAGGATCTCCGCGGCGCGATAAAGGATGGCTATCCGCTCATGGACGGGCAAATCCCGGTTGATCTTGAACCCCTCCTCGGCTGCCCGAAGCGCCGCCTCCACATCCTCTTTATCGCCGCTCGGCACGGTGTCAACAAGCTCGTCGTTATAGGGATTGCGGACTTCGATTTTCTCGTCCTTATCGACCCATCGGTCGCCGATGAGCATTTTCATGGTCTCTCCTCCTTTCCCGAGTAGCGCCATCTTAGCCCACCCTTCCTTGAAATTCAACTCCCGTTATTTTAAAATCAACTCGGATGGAAAAAATCAAAATCCTGGGTGATCATTCTCTCCGGCTGAGGGGAAAAGTAAGGATCAGCGGCTCGAAAAACGCCGTGCTGCCGGCCATCGCCGCCTCCCTCCTCACGGAAGAACCTCTGCATCTCCATAACATCCCCCGGGTGAAGGATGTCTTCACCATCCTGACCCTCGTCGAAGAGCTCGGGGCCCGTTCCAAGCTCAAGGATAATTCTATTTCCATCCGTGCCAAGCGGATTGTCTCCGACGAGGCCTCCTATGAGCTCGTCCGCTCGATGCGAGCTTCCATCCTGGTTTTAGGACCACTTCTGGCCCGCTACGGGAAAGCCGTCGTTGCCCTGCCCGGCGGGTGCGCCATCGGCTCGCGCCCCATCGACCTCCACATCAGCGGCATGCAGAAACTGGGCGCTTCGATCACCCTCGAACACGGCTACATCAAAGCCGAAGCCGCCCGGCTGCGGGGGGCGGTAATTGAATTCGAGAAAAAAACGGTCGGTGGCACCGAGAACCTGCTCATGGCCGCTACCCTCGCCCAGGGAGAAACGCTCCTCCGCAACTGCGCCCTCGAACCCGAGGTCGTCAACCTGTGCGAGCTTCTCGTCAAGATGGGCGCCCGGATCGACGGCATCGGCGAGGAAGTCATCCGGGTTCGTGGCGTCAAAGAGCTTGGCGGAGCGACCCACGATATCATCCCGGACCGAATCGAGGCGGGCACCTTCCTTGTTGCTGGAGCCCTCTCCCAGGGAGATATCATCCTGGAGAACGTCGAGCCCCGCCACCTGACGACCATCATTGAAAGGCTCGCTTTTTCAGGAGCGAGGATTGAGGCTGTGGATGCCCACACCCTCCGCGTCGTGGGAAGTCCGGAAATCAAGCCCCAGGACATCACCACCTCGCCCTACCCCGGTTTTCCAACGGACATGCAGGCCCAGTTCATGGTCCTGATGACGCAGGCTTCGGGGATTTCCATCATCACCGAGACCATCTTTGACCGGCGCTTCTCCCATGTCAACGAGCTTCTCCGTCTCGGCGCGAACATCGAGGTCCGAGGCGATAAAGCCATCGTCAAGGGCAAGACGCCTCTTTCCGGGGCAGAGGTTATCGCCACCGACTTGAGAGCTTCCGCTTCCCTCATCCTGGCTGGCCTTATCGCCAGCGGCGAAACGGTCATCAACGAAGTAGAGCATCTCGACCGCGGCTACGAGAGGATTGAAGCCAAGCTCAAGCTCCTCGGTGCGACTATCGAACGCATAAGAAACTAACCTGGCAAAGGAGGATGGACTATGGAAATTACCTGGTTGGGTCATGCCGCCGTCGAAATCAAGGGCTCGAGGACGGTCTTGATTGACCCCTTCCTCACCGGCAACCCGGCGGCCGCCAAGAGCGCGGGTGAAATCGGCAAGGCCGATATCATCATCGTCACCCATTGCCACGGCGACCATACAGGGGACGCTTTCGCCCTGGCCAAGAAAACAGGGGCGACTATCGTTGGCATCCACGAGGTCGCTGTCGATGCCCAGGCCGAGGGCATAGCGGCCGAAGGGATGAACATCGGCGGAACGGTCGAGGTCAAGGGCGTCAAGGTCCATATGGTGCCTGCTCTCCATTCGGCCGAAAAAGGCTGCGCGGCTGGGGTGGTCGTCGAAATGGACGGGTTGCGTCTCTACCACGCCGGAGATACCGGCTTGACCATGGACATGAAAATCATCGGCGAGTTCTTCCATCCCGATTTGAGCTTTATCCCCATCGGCGACCGGTATACGATGGGCATTCCTTCGGCGGTCAAGGCCGTTGAATTTGTCCAGACGAAGCGAGTCATCCCCATCCATTACGGAACTTTCCCGATTGTCCAATCCGACCCTCAGGAATTTAAGAGGCGTGTCGGTAACCTGGCCGAAGTCATCGTCCTCAAGCCCGGCGAATCCTTCCGCTTATAGGGACGCAGAAGGAACAACGTGGAGTTTGCCATCATCGGCGCAGGCCGTCTGGGCACAAGTCTGGGGTTCGCTTTGGTCGCTAAGGGTCACACCCTTAGGGCCCTCACCTGCCGGAGGCTCGCCTCAGCCCGCCAAAGTCGAGGCATCATCGGGCAAGGCGCCGTCCTCATCGATAACGCCCGGGCAGCCAGGCTGGCCGATATCCTTTTTCTCTGCCTCCCCGACGAAAAAATCCCCCTCGTCGCCAAGAGCCTGGCCCAAACCCGGGTTGCGTGGGCGAGGAAAACGGTCTTCCATACGAGCGGCCTCCTCCCCGCCAGTGTCCTGGCTCCGCTTCAGAAAAAAGGCGCGGCGATTGCCTCCTTCCATCCTGTCCAGTCCTTCCCCTTGAAGAAAACGCCCGTCTCCCGCTGGGCGGGAGTCTATGTCGGGATTGAGGGCGATAGAAAGGCATGCCGACTGGCAACGACCCTTGCTCACGAGCTCGGCGCTCGTCCTTTCTTCCTCCAGGCCGAAAGCAAACCCACTTATCATGCAGCCTGTAGCATCGCCTCCGGGTTTTTCATCGTTCTCCTCGATGCGGCTCTTCAGCTCCTGCGCGACGCAGGAATCCAAGCTTCCCAGTCCCGCCGTCTTCTCTTCCCGCTTGTCGAAGGGACTTTACAGAATGTTAAGGAACTTGACACTCCCTCTGCCCTGACCGGTCCTGTTGTCCGGGGCGATATATCCTCGATCCAAAAACATCTCCAGGCATTAAGCTCCCGGCCCGAGCTCACGGAAGCTTATCGATCTCTTTCACGTCTGGCTTTGAAGCAGGCGAAAAAAAGCGGCTTGACGCAGCCAAAAATCAAGGCATTGAAAAATCTGCTGGGAGGTAGATAACCTCTTCCTCGAGTTCCACCCCGAACTCTGCTTTCACCCTCTCCTTGAGCTGCCGGGCCAGCTCGAGAACATCGGCAGCCTTGGCCTGGCCGAGGTTGATGAGAAAATTGGCGTGGCCTGGATAGACGGCTGCTCCTCCCACCCTCAATTCCTTGGCGCCCACTTTTTCGAGGAGGAAGCCGGCGCTGGCCTTGGTGCCATCCGGGAGCACAGGGTTCTTGAAATAACTTCCCGCATAAGCCGTTTGGATGGACGGGTGGCGGGATTTCCGCTTTTCCAGGTTCTCCTCAATCTGGGCCCGGATTCTCCCTCTGTCCCCTTTGCTCAAGCGGAATGCGGCTCGGAGAAGCGTCCAATGGCTTTTCTTGAGGGAGGAGTGCCTGTAGCCGAACTCAAAGTAAGCGTTCTGGACGCGTCTCTTGCGACCATTCCCATCGAGGAGGATGGCTTCCTCCAGAAACTCCCCAATCGACCGGCCGAAAGCGCCGGCATTGCCAAACACAGCGCCCCCGACTGTGCCCGGGATGCCAGCCGCGAACTCCAAACCTTCCCATCCCTCGTTCAGGGCAAACTCGACCAGCTCGCTGAGCGATGTCCCGGAGAAAGCCTCCACCCTCCCCTCCTTATCCTCTTTGATTCCCCGGACCTCGCTCTTGACGATGAGGCCACGGAAGCCCTCATCATCAAAGAGGATATTCGTGCCGTCGCCGATGACGTAGAAGGGCAAACCATGGCCTCGGGCCATCTGCAAACAGGTTTGAAGCTCATGGGGCGAGCGGGGAGCGAAAAAGAAGTCAGCCTCACCCCCAATTCGGAAATTCGAAAAGTCGCCGAGGCTCACCCTCTGCTCGAGGGGCCTCCCCAGCGCTTTCTCGAAGAGCTGGGGAATCGAATCTTTTCCGCCTTCCACAAAGCCCATTCTACCCGATGAGGGTCGGAAAGGAAAGTGAGGCGAAGAGTCC
>CAYUKK010000045.1:0-3448 GCA_964445305.1 uncultured Eubacteriales bacterium | reverse complement strand
GTCCCGGATGGTGAGAAGTACATCGGCTTCCACGGCGCTGGCGGCGGCGGCTCGATGATGTCCATGGACGCTGTGCTCAAGCGAGGCTTCAAGCTGGCCAACTACTGCGACACGAGCGGCAACCCGCCAGCGAGCAAGGTTTACCGCGCTGCCAAAATCATCCTTTCCCAGCCCGGAATAAGGGGGTATTTCGCCTCGGGTTCGGGTGTAGCCAGCCAGGAGCAGTACCATTCGGCTCGCGGCTTGGTCAAAGCCTTCCATGAGGAAAACCTGGCCATTCCGGCCGTCATCCGGCTGGGCGGGAATTTTGAGGAAAAGGCAATCGAGATCCTCAAGACTTATCTCCACAACATTCCGGCGAGGGTCGAGGGCTATGGTCGCGATGATTCTCCGGAGTTCTGTGCCGACCGGCTGGAGGAGCTTTTTCTCCGCCACCCCTCCTTGGTTCATGAGGTCAAGCCGATAGTCGCCCCGGAAATCCCTGCCGGCGCTTATGCTTTTGAAACCATGACGGGCCGGCTGTCGATCGACCACAGCCGGTGTTCCGGCTGCCGGAGCAAGGGTTGTGTTGAGGCGTGCACCGCTAAAATCCTCAAACTTGAAGCGGGAAAGCCAATTTTGGCCGTTCCCGGGGAAGAAGCAAGGCGAGGCAAATGCACCGAGTGCCTGGCCTGCGAGATCTTCTGCACTTTCCATGAACAGAAGGCGATAGTGATAGATCTTCCGATTCCCGGGCTCAAGGAGTACCGGGAAAAAATCATAATGAAGGAAAAAGCAAAAAAGTCCGGAGGGGAGGGAATAGCGTAATTAAATAATACCATTTCTATATAATCTATCGGAAAAGTATAATTATGGCCCTCCTTAGGGTGGAGAAAAATGGCTGTTCTAGTAGATAAGAACACGCGGGTCATCATCCAGGGCATCACTGGCCGGGAGGGGGTGGTCCGGACTCAGTTGATGAAGGATTATGGGACGAACCTGGTGGCGGGCGTCACACCCGGCCGTGGCGGCCAGGAAGTCTACGGTGTCCCCGTTTTTGATTCTGTGGCCCAGGCATGGGAAAAAGAAGGGCCAATCGATGTAAGCGTCATTTTTGTTCCGGCCGCCCTGGTTAAGAATGCGGCTCTTGAAGCCATCGATGCTGGCGTGAAGCTCCTCGTCATCGTTCCGGACCGCGTGCCCATCCACGACGTCCTCGAGATGGCGGCGCGAGCGAGCGAGAAGGGCGCCCGCTTTGTCGGTCCCAACACCCTTGGCCTTATCAGTCCCGGCCAGGCGGTCCTCGGGATGATCGGTGGTCGAGCTGAGCGGGCCAGAGAATGGTTCAAGCCAGGCCCCGTCGGGGTGAGCTCCCGGAGCGGCGGCATGACCTCGGCCATTTCCTACTATCTCACCCAGGTCGGCATAGGCCAGACGACGATTATCCACGTTGGTGGCGATGCCATCGTCGGCCTCTCCCTTCCCGAGGTCATGGAGCTTTTCGAGAAGGACCCGGAGACCAGGCTGGCCGTTCTTTTCGGTGAAATCGGGACGACCCAGGAGGAACGGGTGGCCGATTCCATCGAGGAGGGAAAAATCACTAAGCCGATCATCGCTTTTGTGGGCGGCAGGGCGGCCAAGTCGGGGACGCGTTTTTCCCATGCCGGGGCTATCGTCGAGGGCTCCCGCGGCTCCTACGAAACCAAAGTCAAACGGCTTCGTGAGGCCGGCGTTCACGTCGTCGAGTCCATCGCTGACATCCCGAAGACGGCCAGGCAACTCCTGGGATGAAAAGCTGCCGGCTTGGCCGAAGGAGGTGAGGAGAATGAGCGAAGAACTTCACTGGAAAACGGCCATCACCAGCGTGGAGCCGAACAAAGTGAGGCTCCGTGGCTATCCCATTGACAAGCTGATGGGAAGAATATCTTTTTCCCAGGCCATCTATCTTGTCCTCAAAGGCGAGCTTCCTTCGCCCGAAATCGGGAAGCTCCTCGACGCCATTCTCGTCTCCTCAGTTGACCACGGCGCCGGGCCACCTTCGGTACTGGCGGCACGGACTGTTGCCTCAACCGGAGCTGAGCTCCACGCCGCTATCGCCGCTGGCGTTCTCGGCATCGCGCGCTTCCACGGCGGGGCCATCGAGGAGGGGATGAACCTTTTCCTCGCCGTGGCCAGGAGAGCTGACGAAAAGAAGATGAAAGAAGAGGAAGCGGCCAGGGAAATCCTGGCCGAGATGAAGGCGCGCGGAGAAAGGGTCTCCGGGTTTGGCCACCGCGTCCACACTCAAGACCCGAGAACAGCGAGGCTTTTTAACCTGGCCGAAGAGTTGAATTTGGCGGGCCGGTTCGTCCGGATTGCCCGGCTCATCGAGAAAGAGCTCCAGGAGAGCATTGGCAAGCTTCTCCCCATTAACGTCGACGGAGCCATCGCCGCTCTCCTCTGCGACCTGGGTATCCCCCCAGAAATCGGCAACGCCTTTTTCATCATTTCGCGTGTACCGGGCCTCGTTGCCCACATCCATGAGGAAAAGACCAGGATGCGGCCGATGCGCAAGATCCATCCGGCTGATTTTGAGTACGACGGACCTCCGGAGAGGGAGATATAGGCCATGGCAAATAACTCAATATGGAAAATATTGCCGGAGCTTGAGCTCATCGAGGATTTCGAGCTTCGGGAGAAAACGGCTACCGTCTGGGTTGAAGCCGTAAAGAGAGGGGGATGGAAAGTCGAGGACCTTACCCGCATCCCTTTCACGCTTCTCATTCCCGGAACGAAAGTTAACCTCATCGAGCACACCCGGGCGGTCGCGCTCATGGCCCTCCGGATAGCCGAAGTCCTGATGGAACTATACGGAGAGAAAATTAGCCTTCACCGGGATTATCTTCTCTCGGGTGCGCTGCTCCACGATGTCGGCAAGCTCTTTGAGTACACAAGAGAAGGGGAGACGTTCATCAACAGTGCAGAAGGAAAGCTCCTCCGCCATCCTGTTTCCGGGGCGGCTTTCGCCTTCCAGCACGGACTCCCCCGCGAAGTCGTCCATATCATCGCTGCTCATTCCAAGGAGGGTGACGGCTTGCGGCGGACGGTCGAGGCGGTCATCGTCAACCACGCCGACTTCATCAATTTCGATATTTTCAAGGGTTAGTGCTGGAGAAGAGATAAGAGAGGCGAGAGTGGGCAAGACGCTTTCGGAAAAAATTCTCGGTCACAAGGCGGGAAAGCCTGTTCAGGCCGGCGAAGTCGTCACGGTCTCGCCCGATTACTGCTTAAGTCACGATAATTCGGCGGCTATCATCGGCGAGTTCCGAAAAATCAGCGTCGCTCGCGTCAGGGCGCCAGAAAAACTCATCATCATTCTTGACCACATTGTCCCGGCCGCCGACGAGAAATATGCTCAGAACCATAAGACTATCCGGGAGTTTGTCGCCGAGCAGGGTATCTCGAATTTCTTCGATATCCAGCACGGCGT
>CAYUKK010000044.1:0-4401 GCA_964445305.1 uncultured Eubacteriales bacterium | reverse complement strand
TTGAGCAAAATATGATATCGGCGCACTTCCCAATCTTGCGGTGAGAGCACCCGCCGTTCAATTCCTTTTCCATCTCGATAGACGAGCAAGCGCGATTTGTCACTGTAGAAGGGCGCCGCTTTGATGGTTTTTGGCGCTGCTAAACCCAGTTGATCGGCCAACCGCTCCAAGGCAGGTGCGGCCAAGCTTGCTTCCAGCGCATCCGGCGCGTTGGCGTGGCTGGAGGAAAATTTCGTCGATATGGTGTCAGACTTGAGGAGGAGCGAAAGGTCGCGTCCAGCCCAGAGCGCCGCCCTGGCCCGGTCAAGCGAACGAGAGGAAAAAGCGAATGACGCCCGACACAGGGCATCATAGAAAAAAATGGTCCGCTCCGCGTAACGAAAAACGCGTTCATCCTCCCGGATGCGCCTGGCTATTTCCTCGGGCAGAGGAAGCTCAAGCGCCTCATCGATAAGGCGACGACAGGTTCGAGCCGCCTCCACGATTTCGATGAAGTCAGGTCCGTCGTCTGAGCTGGAAACCGTTTTCTGGTACTGGAGATGGGGATGGGGAAAGAGCTCAGCTTCTCCCTTGGCCAGCCGTGGTGCCAGAGTATACTTGAGCTCTGAGACGTTGGCGAGCATGGTCTCGAGGCTTTCATAGAAGCCGCGCATCACTTTGGCTGCTGGCCCATATCGGCCCTCGAAATAATCATTCCACAGGGTCTCGACATCTGTTTCCGGGTCCCACAGTTGACGGGCCAGCTGCCAGTTCGTCAAGGCTTTGGGCCCCCAGTTTTCCGTCGTCACATGCATGTAGTAAAAATGCCGGGCTCCCGCCGAATAATAGAAGGGGATGTCATGGGCCATCGAATGCATGTAGCATACGGGTAAGCACTTATAGCCCGAAACATTGTAGTACTCACCCACCCATACCTGGCCCAGGTAATGCCGCTTCGGAGCGAGGAACCAGTTGCGGAAGTGTTGGCCATAGGCTTTGTTCACCGAGCAACTCGGGTCATCGATGCGGTGGACGTAGCAACGCCGAATGGGGAAGAAGGTAGCAATGCACATGTCGAAGTCAAAGTCCTCTGGCAATGGTCTTGTTGGCGGCTCAATGACATCCCCGTAGGCCAGAAAAAGGAGGCGAACCGGACGGTTGATTATTTTTTCCGCCTGGGCCTTCTTGATCGCCCGAGCGTAAGCGTGGATAAGCCGGATATTGCGGTCTGTAGGCGAGCCGAGGTGACGACAGTGCTCACATTCGCACCAGCGGCCGTAGTCCAGAGTCCAGGCGTTCATGAGAGTGGCATCTTTGTAGCGGCCTTGGGCCAGGTCCTCGATAGCGTTCTTCGTCCATTCGGCCACGGCGTCAGCGTTGGATGTGCAGAAGTTGTCGCCGAAATCGCCATCGAGGCGCGGACTTCGCCGGCCGTTGATGAGAGCGTACCATTCGGGATGGGCTTCAAAATAGCTCAGCTGGCCGTTGTTGTCGACATCGCCCTGAAACAGCGGCGAGACGGGGTAGGGGTCGGAAGGCTTGGCCTCATCGCCTTCGAATTGACAATGATTATAGGGATACTCGAGATTGGGGCCCAGATAGAGTGAAGTGAGGACATGGCCTCCGCCAAGCAGCTTGAGGCCAAGCTTATGGAGGAAGGGCTTGTCCTCCTGCTCGACGCACCAGACGTTCAGCCGGTTGCGAGCCATCCAGAGGAGAAATGGGCGATCAGCCCGGTTTTCCCAGGCGTGGAAGCCCCGACTCAAGAAGCGAGGCGTTTCTACCACGTCCAATATGGGGGGAAATATATCTATGGGAAGCTGGGGGACGACTTCATGGGCCTCGCCAGGCGCATACCAGCGGACGCCGAGGCGTTCGAGGAAATCATAAGCGCCGTAAAGAAGGCCGACCCGGCTGGCTGCGGCGATGAGTACACTCGGCTGGCCGGCCATGTTAACGGTCCGGATGAGGTATCCCTCCTCGCCCACCTCGAGCCTTCCAGAGCTATTCTCTTTGAGCTCAGCGAGAAAACCGGGCTCGAGCTCGTCGAAAGTGGCCAAGCATATAGCCCCTTCGTCTTGGAAGGAAGCAAGATCTTCTCGCTTGATGATGCGGAAATCGTCGGGTCGATTCATCATCCGACGGAGGTACCGTTGCAACTCTAAAGCCGCAAAGCTGGCCGTGCAAATAACATCATCGGTCAGATGGCCATCTGTCCAGTTGACGCCGCCCTCGTCGAGAGCAGCCGCCTCGGCGGATGGATAATGGCCGTAATGGACAACGATGACGGTTGCCTCAACGGAAAAAGGGACAAGAAGGAGACATAAAAAAAGAAGAAAAATCTTTTTATCGCTCCAGGGTATTTTCCCCATCTGCCCTCCTTCCTTATGGTTGTCGAGGAATTTCGACTGTTCGGGAAGAAGAAACGGCCACATTCCCGAGTGGAGATGAATCTCTGGCCCGGAGAGAAAATGTATGATACCCCTGACCTGGCCGACCGCTCCACGTCCATGGCGGAGAGCATATTCGGGCTTGGAGATTTCCGTCTATATAAACCTCGACTTCTTGGATGCCGCTCTGGTCTTCGGCCTCCATTTCCATGGTCACCCGGCCATCCTCTCGGATGGTCAGCCGCCCAATGTCGACAGCTGGGGGCGTGACATCCGAGGCCATTTCATCCCTGTTGACGACCACGATTTCCTGGTCAACTTGGACGATGGTCTCCCTTGGCTGCTGTTCTTGCGGCAACAGAATTTCTTGGAGCTTTCGGTTGTGTTTGTCGAAGACTTGAAGCGCGCTTACTTTTTCTGAAAAAGTCAGCCGGGCGGCCACTTTCGTCCCGGCTAACGGCTGGAGAGAATACCGGCCGAGCCCCAGTTTTTGGACGCGCAATGGAGCCCCATTAAGGACTTTGACATAGGCTGAAATGGTCTCTCCGTAACATTGCCAAGGGTCGAGACGGAGTGATGTCCAGCCGGCTTGGCCGAGGACAAGGGACGGAACGGATAGAATCGGCGCGCCCGTCTCGAACTCGAGATGGAGCGAAGACCAATTCTTATCTCCGTCGAGGTTGGCCAAGGCGAGATGCCTGAGGGAAAAAGGCGTTCTCTCTTCAGTTACAACAAGCCCCCGCCACCCCTCAGGAAGGTCAAGCCAATATCTGGCCAGGCTTGAAAGGTCCTTTCCAACTGCAGCCGGGGTTCTTTCTGGGAAAAAAACTACTGTTAAATCACCGGCCCTCTGTCCGGGTCGGAGTTTGACGTCCCGTAACGGCGAAAGGAAAACGGCATCGCACTTGTCCTTATAAGTGTCAGTCCTGGCCCAGTTCCGACCCACCGTCCTCTGGATCGTCACTTCGACCGGCCCATCCGGCACGGTTGCTCCGAGCAGGTTATCGACCGACCACCAAGAAGAAATTCCGCGATAGGACATTCCCAAAGGTTTTGCTCCCGCGGCGTCGTGATACGTTCGAGCAGAGGTTAAGCCGGGCCGATGATAAAAATAAACAGGCGCGCCACTCCACTCGAGCCTGGCCTTTTCCTTGGCCACAAAGAGGTTCATGAAAACGCAGGGGCCGTCGGCGAAAGAAAAAAAAGCCATCCGTTGCTCAACCGGCCCCGTTTCGACACGGCCTGACGTGGAGAATTGAGCGTCGTTTCTTTTTAGCCAATAGAAGGAAGAGGGCGAAGGGCCTTTGAACTTCCGACCGCTCGAATCCTCAACTTCGCTCTCGCCCGTGATGGAGTGGGGATGGAGATAAACGAGTGGCTCAGGACTTTCCTCGGCCAAACGCGCTGGGATGACATACCCGCACACCCCGCTCCCAGCCCCCCCGAAGTGTTCGCCGGTCGAGGAGATCGTTCCCCAGGAGAAGGAAGCCAGCTTGCGGCGATCTCGATGGATGATGTTCTGCCACCAGGGATGGTGGAAAGTACCACTCAGCGCTTGCCACGCCTTCTTGAACTCGACCGGCGTCGCTCTTTGGTTGTAGCGATGGGCCAGGAAGGCGAGAGCGGCTTTGGCATGGTTGTTCCGGTGATAGTCGTAAGCCGGCAGAGCGCGCGTGTGCCTCTCCAGAAGGGAAGCAGCCCTTTCTTCCAGGGCAGCCGCAACCGAGTCTTTTTGACAGATGGAGCCATAAAGATAAGCGAGGAGTCCAGCTCCATAATAGGAGTCATATTCCATGCCGTGGACAGAAGCAGGCTCGCCTTCGGGAAGGCAAAGAAACTTGATGCGGTTGGCGACCCCGGCAAACCCGTTTCCGGGGTAGGTGAAGGTTTCGGGCAGGGGTCGCGAAAAGATGCGGCTCAAAATGTCCACGTAAAAATAGCCCTCGAAGATCATGTCGCTTCCGTACCATATCTGCGCCCAGCCATGGTGGTCGCTCGAATAATCCGGGTAGAGATTCCAGCCTTTGGCTAA
>CAYUKK010000043.1:0-6624 GCA_964445305.1 uncultured Eubacteriales bacterium | reverse complement strand
CCGTCGCAGAGCTACCCCATAAAGATTCAAGCCCTCGAGGTTGGTCGGGTCAATCCGGAGCGCCTTTTGGCATTCGGCGATGACCTCATCGTACTTTTCTTGCTCAAGATAAATTTGGGCAAGGAGAAGATGGGCATCTCCAATATCTCGACCTCGTACCCTTGCCTCTCCTTGCCTCAGGGCTCTCTGGATATTGGAAGCGATCAAACGGCATAAACGGGCTGTTTCCTCCCAGCTCTCTTTAGGCAGCGGAAAACGGCTACCCCCGAACGACCGGTTGCTGTTGAGGCGGATGATCCTGGCGTTTAGGTCATCGAAGCTATGTCCACGGCTTAAGACATCCATCACCGAATCCGGGTCGATAACATGGACAGCCCCGAAAAGATGGGCGAACTCATGTAAAAGAGCCTTGACCATCACCCCCTGCTCAGCTCCTGATTTAATCAGGATGATTCCTTCCTTGAAAATCGAATAGCCAAAAAATCTGTCATCCAGGTTCTTCTGTCCTGTCAGGGCAAGGAGAATGTCATGACCTCCTTTTGTCGAGCCCGCTTCCAGCTTCTCAGCCAGTTCGTCCAGTGAGACAACGGAATCCGGGCTTGCCCAGAGGTCGAATTCGCTGATGATGAACTTGAGCCCGAACTGTTCCTCATAGGTCTTCGATACGGCATCGAGAACCTTTTGGGCTTTTTCCTGCCAGGCCGAATCCTGACGGCATTCCTCGTCGGCCAGAACGAGGAGCCGGAGAAGCCTCGTTTCTTTTCCGGATAGACTGCTTGTTAAGAAGAAAATAATGAGCGAAAGAATAGAAATTTTCTTTAGAAGAAAGCTCATCGTCCTCGTTTCATTTTATTGTACTCGGTTGACGAAAACCGAGTCAACGCCTTAACCCCATACACCCATTTGACGCCTGAGCGAGGCCTGTGCTATAAGCAGAGCGAGAAAAAGGAGGCCAAATGAAACGCCCGCTCAAATCAGCCATCGTCGTCCTTTTTCTTATCGTTTGGGTTCAAGCTTTTCCCTTGTTCCCCTCCGCCCAGGAAGACCGTCTGACTCAGCTTGCGGAAGCGATCCAGGCCTTCGAAATCTTTGCTCAGGAACAAATGGCCTTAGATGGAATCCCCGGCCTCTCCGTCGGGTTTATCAAGGATGATTTCTCCTGGGCTCGGGGTTTCGGCTACGCCGACCTCGAAAACAAGGTATTGGCGAGCGCCGAGAGCTCCTACCGGCTGGCATCTCTCACCAAAACCATAACCGCACTCGCCGTCCTTCAGCTCGTCGAAGCGGGCAAGATCGACCTCGACGCCGAAATTCAGACCTACGTTCCTTACTTCCCGAGAAAAAAATGGCCTGTCACCATCCGCCAGCTGCTCGGCCACCTCGGCGGGATCAGCCACTATCGAAATTACGCGGAGGAAGGACACATCAAGGAGCCGAAAAACACGCGGCAGGCTCTGGCTATTTTCCAGGATTTTGATTTGGTCGCCGAACCGGGCACTCGCTACAATTACTCGAGCTATGGATATAACCTTCTCGGCGCCGCTATCGAGGGCGCAGCCGAGATGAGCTACGGAGACTATATCCAGAAGTATATTTTCGAGCCCCTCGGCATGGCCAATTCGCGTTTGGACAATCCCCTTGACCTCATTCCCAACCGCGTTCGGGGCTACCAGCTTGTCAAGGGCGAACTCAAGAACTCTGAATACGTGGACATCTCGAGCCGCTTCGCGGCTGGCGGCGTCCGCTCCACCGTCGTCGACCTCCTCAAGTATGCTCGGGCCATCATCGACGGCCAGCTTCTTAAAGAATCCAGCTGGAGAAAGATGTTTGCCTCGATGGCTCTTCGTAACGGCAGCTTCACCTGGTATGGAATGGGCTGGGGTGTCCAACCCTGGGATGGCCACTTTGCGGCCAGCCATGGCGGTTCTCAACCGGAAACCCGAACCCACATCCATATTTTTCCCGTGGAGAGGTTGGCCATTGCCGTCGCCGCCAACCTGGAAGGCGTGAACCTGATGCCCTATGTCAGGCGTCTCGCCGAGCTCGTCCTTGATGAAGACCTCGACAGCCGCGCCTATACGCCCGATAAAGTTTCTCAAGCGATGATTACAGCCGTCCACCTCGTCTTTTCCCATGGCCTGAGCCACTACCGGTGGACCCGCCTTCCCCTGGCCAAGAGCCAGAATGACCTCCGCCGAGCCTTCGAGTACTTCAACGAGCACGTCAATGAGAAGAATCTCCGCCACAATTTTGAGGAGGAAAGGAAAAGAATCCTGGCCGGCGTTCATCCCGCTTCCAACCAGGCCTTCACTCAAGTGGGAAACTACATGGCTCTGGCCCTGGAAGAGGAAAGGGGGAAAGAGACGCTCGCTGCCTACTTCAAGAAAGGGCCGCTCGCTTTTTTCAGCGATTACATCAAGCTCAGCGCTTCCGCCTCCGCCCCCAAACGCCACCCTCGCTTTCACAGGGATTTCATGAACCTCATCGCCAGCTGGGAAAAAGATTGGAAAAGGACTCACACCCAAGAAGTGGGCCGTCTGGTTTTTACGCCGGCGAGCGATTTCGAAACCATCATGGCCCGGCTGAAACAGATGTTCGAGGGCGCCTCTCTCTACCCCGATTTTACTATCGAACTGGCTGAGGCGGCCGAATATTTTTTAAGAAGACAGAATCCCGAGCGAGCGATTGCCATTCTGACGACGGGCATGCCTCTCTATCCTGCTTCTCCTTCCCTTAACGTTTCCCTCGGACTGGCCTATCTTTGGCGGGGCGATGTGGAGACGGCGCGTCATTTTTATCAGAAGGCCTATGAATTTGACGCCGGACATCCGGCCGTCAGCCTTAATCAGTTCATCGCCTCGAGCAACTTCCTGGTGCGGGCGAACAAGACCCGGGAAGCTCTCGCCCTCGGCGCCATCGCCCTCGACTACTATCCCAAAGAGGTCCGCCTCTATCTTGAACTCAGCGATATCTGCGTCGCTCTCGGACAAAAAACCAAGGCGGCAGAATATCTCAACAAGGCCCTCGCGCTCGAGCCGAAAAATGAAGAAGCCAAAAAGAAACTGGCTGCTTTGGAAAAACAAGGAGAAACACGATGAAAATGGGCTGCGGAGAGCAATTCCAGGAAGAAACGAAATACTCACGGGGAAGGCTTGGCGGAGGGTATATGAGCTGGCGGGCAAGGCCTGAACCTTATAAAACCTATCCCGGCGCGCCTCGAACCCGGCTCATCCCGCCCCAGCTCAAAGGCGGGATGCCCCTGTGGGAAGCGATCAAGCTGAGGCGGAGTGTGCGGGATTACGGAAAGGGTTCTTTAAGCCCGGCCGAGCTCTCCCAGTTGCTCTGGGCATGCCAGGGAGTAACGGCCAGGGTTTCCGGGTATGCGCTGCGCGCCGCTCCTTCGGCTGGAGCCCTTTACCCGGTAGAGACTTACGTCTCTGTGCAGAACGTCGAGGGTATCGAAAAGGGAATTTACCATTATGCTGTCCGCGAGCACGAGCTCGAGCTCATCCGGGCTGGCGACTTCAGGACTGCGCTGGCTGAAGCGGCTTTGGACCAGGATTTTCTGGCCGAGGCGGCTTTGGTTTTCGTCTGGACGGCTGTCTTTGCCCGGTCCAAATGGAAATACGGAGAAAGGGCTTATCGCTACGTCTATCTTGACGCTGGCCATATCGCCCAGAATGTGGCTTTGGCGGCTGTGGCTCTCGGCCTCGGGTCTTGTCAGGTGGCCGCTCTTTATGACGGGGAAGTCAACGAAGTGCTGGGCGTTGACGGCCAGGAAGAAAGCGTCCTCTACCTGACGAGCGTGGGCAGGATTTAAATCATCATCAGGAGTTGGGCCCGGACAGGAAAAAGATTTTGATGAAGATGCAGGCCGAGAGTGTCTCGGCATAGAGCCAGCAAGTGAGTTAGGGAGGAGGAAATGAATAAAACCCTTATGCGATGCCTTTTTTCTTTGCTCTCTTTATCCATAGCTTTTGCTGGCAGTCAAGATAAGCCCGCCCAGAAACCATGGCTCCTCAGCTTTGATGACATCACCAAGGCGGTCAGTAAGGTCCGGGCTGGAAAAGATTTGACTCCGCCAACCTGGCCCGAAGGGGCCAGAGTGGCTGTCGCTCTCTCCTTCGATTTTGATGCGGAGACCAACGCTCTCCGGGACGGCGATTATTCCCCCGGCGTTCTTTCTCAGGGAGAGTACTCGGCTCGAGTGGCCGTGCCGAGGATACTCGCCCTTCTCGACAAATACAGGATTCCGGCCTCTTTCTTCGTCCCCGCTGTGACTGCCTTACTCCACCCGAAGGAAATCCAAGCTATCATAGCGAAAGGCCGACACGAAATCGGGATGCACGGCTGGATCCACGAGCGAAATTCCCTCCTTTCCGAAGAGGAGGAGCGAGAGCTCATGAGAAGGTCTTTCGACACACTCAGGAAGGTGACGGGAAAGCCGCCGGTCGGCATCCGCACCCCCTCCTGGGATTTTAGCCCCTCGACCCTCAAGATTATCCGAGAGCTTGGCCTTCTCTATGATAGCAGCCTGATGGCCGACGACCGGCCCTACGAGCTTATCGAGGACGGCAAGCCGACGGGCGTTGTCGAGATCCCTGTCGAGTGGCTCCTCGATGATTATCCTTATTTCGGGTTCGAGCGGTATAGTGCTGTTCGCCCGCACATCGCTCCGGCCGATGTCATGGCTATCTGGGCGGCTGAGTTTGACAAAGCCTATGAGGAGGGCACGGTTTTTGTCCTGACGATGCACCCCAAATTCATCGGCCACCGAAGTCGCATCATCATGCTCGAGAGGCTCATCGAGCACATCCTGGCCCGCAAGAACGTCTGGTTCGCCACCCACGAGGCCATCGCCCGCTACGTCAAAAAATAGAGAATACTCAAACCCTTTGTCTATCCTTTTTGGTATGATAAACGCGAGTTTGAGTTGGATCGTAATTACATCGCGGGAAGAGAAAACAGAAGGAAGGCAAAATGAAGAGGAATCCTTGGGTTATTGTGTTTGGCCTGTTTTTTGTGGTTTACTTGACCGGCTGCGGGAAAAAAGGAGTCGAGGCGCCAAGGGTGGAGACGGTCGACGGGATAACCTATGTCCATAATCCGGCTACGCCTCTTCACCCCGGCCAGACGGTTGTCTTCGAAGAGGAACTCACTTTTCGGGAAAAAGATGAAACGGGCGAGATTCGCCTCTTCAAGCCCGGAAGCTTCTGCGTCGATGCCCACGAAAATGTCTACATCGCTGACGACTCGGACATGGCCATCAAAATTTATGACCGCCAAGGCCAATACCTGAGGAGCATCGGCAGGCAGGGCAATGGCCCGGGGGAGTTTGAAAGCATCGGGAATATGCTTTTTCTTCCCGACGGCCGGCTCTTGGTGGCTGATTATCAGCAGCGGCGGACCTCGCTTTTCAGCCCGGACGGGGAATTTCTCTCGAGCTTCCCCTGGAAAAAGTTTTACAGCCTGGTCCTTCTGGCCGACGAGACATCCTGCACGGTCACGGAAAATGTCTACGCTGACCAGGAAAGAGAGCTCTGGGTGAAAAAGATTGACCTTTCAGGCGAGGAGCTCCAGGCTATCGGAAAATTCACACCGGCTCAATTCAAGACGGTTCGCCAGGGAGAAGTGATGTTCGGTATGTCCATCCCCTGGACTCCTGCCTCCATTTTTGCTGGCGACAGGAAGAGGCAATGGCTCTATCATTGCCTGAACGACAAATACATCATTGAAGTTTACGATGGACAGGGGAAGCTTTTCCGCAAAATGGAGCGGCCTTATGAACCGGTGCCAGTAACAGCTGAGGACATCCAGGCCGTCAAATCCAGGTATGCTGAGAGGCCGGGCAGCGTTTACGCCAAGCTGGCCGAGCAGATGGAATTTTCCAAGGTTAAAACGGTCACGGATCGGCTGGTTGTCGACAGTGACGGAAACCTTTGGGTCAGGCTGAACGAGGAAAAAAAGGAGGGCGAGAAAACTTTCACCGCTTATGACATCTTTAGCCCGGACGGGTTCTATGAAGCCAGAGTCTGGCTCGATATCCTCCCTGTCCTCTTCGCCAGTGGCAAGATGTACCGGATGGCCGAAGATGAGGAGACCGGCCTCCGTCTCCTCAAGCGCTATCGCATCATCTGGAAAGAAGTCCCGTAGCCCCTCTCCTCGAGCCAATTGTGCTCGCCTCGAACTACCTCTCATCACGGGACGTCCACCCAAGATAGAACATTGGGCGCGGCCGGATAGACCTCTGTCGATCCTAAAAATGGAGACGCTCGCGCCGGTCTTAACATTTAGCTCGAAAGAGAAGTATATTTTGATGGATGGATGAACGGGAGAAGGAGCTCGTGGCCATGACGCTCGAAGGACGGACCGAAGTTTTTGCGGAGCTCATCTATCCTTATCGCCAGACCATCCTCCGGTTGGCTTATCGAATAACGGGCGACAGGGAAGAGGCCGGTGACGTCGCCCAAGAAGCTTGCCTCCTTTTCTGCGCTGGCGCTGGGCTCTCGTCTATGGCCTGGCTTTCTGTCTCCTTGCCCTTGTGTGGGTCGGAATCTTTAGCGGCCGATTCTTAAGATTCGGGAAAATACCATCCCCGCCGATTAAAGAGGTTGCCCTTCGCCC
>CAYUKK010000042.1:0-2717 GCA_964445305.1 uncultured Eubacteriales bacterium | reverse complement strand
GAGCTGGGTATCAATAAAATAGAGTGCTGCTTTCCTTGCTTTTTCTATTCCAATAGCGTTGTTGTAGGCGAAGTCAAAGAATAGAAAAAATTGGCGTGGCATCAGATCTGATTTGGACAGATCAGTTGTGGCAATGGTCTTCGGTTTTTTTCTTCTTTTTCCAAAGGAAACGAAAGAGTGTGCTCCTCGAACTCTGTGATCGGCATCTTTCGGCCTTCATCAAATAAGAGAAAATCATCCTTTCTAAGACCTTGGACAAAGCTTCCTTTCTTATCGGCAACATAGACCTGAACCAACTTGAGGATGACCGCAACTTCATGGCGAAGTTGGCTTTGTTCTTGATGAGGCGGAGATGATAGCGCATCTGAATTGGCGATGATCCATATCGTCATACATAATGCAGAGCACGCAAATTTCCTGTTGAAAGGCCTTTTGTTATAAAAACAAGTCATCCGCTCATTTGAATTTATAAGAGCTTGGTTTTTGGGCGCGCTAAGCAAGAGCACATTTTCGCTGCAATCTTCCCCTCCAGTCATCCTGAGAGAGTATAAATCGCGGGTCGAAGAGATGTCAAATGCATGTATGGCCGTGGCGGAGTGTCTCGGCCTTTGACCCGAAATTGCCGATAGAAGCACCCGACGGGTCCTGTCGTGGTTCACCCCCGGCCAGGCTCGGAGTTGGATTGCGAAGCCCGCTCGTTTCCCCAGCGAGGAAACTCGCTCCGACTCAGCCTTCGCTCTTCTCTCGCTTCGCTCGAGAAACCATGCCCGCTCAGGCTTCGACAGGCTTCCTGACCCAAACCCCTCGCCTGTTCCTCCAATTCTCCAAGGGGGGATTAATGCGCCTGAAATTCAACATCGGGAAAGTGCGCGTGGAGGCCCTGGGCTGGGATTTTTCAGCCCGCTCGAGTCGACGTTGCGAGAGCCTTGGGGGATTTCGTTCTTACCCATTAACCACCCCTACCCCTCCTCGGGAATGAGGAGAGCGATAATTGGCGGCGTTTGGGTCAGGTCGGCCACCGGACCCCGCTATCCCTTGAGAGTCAACTTTTTATCGACAGGATGAGAAAATTCTGCCTTCTCCTCCGTCTTAATTTAATAATGCTAATATTTCGTTAATAACCCGAAATTGCCGATAGAGAATTATCATCAAACGAAAATGCTTGATCTTTTAACAAATTATCACGATAGCGAGCGCACCCGACGGGTGGCGTGGTTCGGGGGCCCCCCGCCAACCCGAGCGTTTGATGCCACCCATCTTCTTGACTGATGATAAACGATATAGACCGCGCGGGGGCGCCGGGGGTGAACCACGACAGGACCCGTCGGGTGCTTCTATCGGCAATTTCGGGTAGAACCCGACGCGAGCCAATTCAAGAGCCGCCGTCGTCAATGGCCTTGGTCCAATCGTTGGGCGCCCATTCACAGATGCTCGAAGAGGATCTTGACGCCGATGAAGATAAGGACGAGCCCACCAGCAAGCTCTGCCCATTTGCCGACGAGGCGGCCAGTCAAAGGACCGACCTTCATCCCGACGACAGTCATCGAGAAAGCCACAACACCGATGACGGCCGCCGGATAGAGGACAGCCACGCGAATCGCGGCCAAGCTCAACCCCACGGCCAGAGCATCGAGGCTCGTTGCCACGGACAGAACAAATAGCGAGAAACCCTTGGTCGGGTCTGACCTTTTGATGGCTATCCTCTCGCCCGAGCGGAAGCATCCATAAATCATTCTTCCGCCCACGCCGAGCAGAAGCGCAAAAGCAACCCAGTGGTCAAAGCGTTCGATGAGCCTGACAATGGTCGTCCCTGCTCCCCAGCCGACAACGGGCATGAGAAACTGAAAAGCCCCAAACGACAGGCCCAGTCGGAGCGCCTGCCTAAATGAGGTCCGAGCCAGGCTCACTCCAATACCAATGGAGACCGCCAGAGCGTCCATGGCCAGAGCAAAAGCCAGACCCAGTACGACCAGGAAATTCACCGCTTCCCACCCCTTAAGAATTCCAGAGCCAGGGAAGCCATGAGCAGGGTCGCCGAAGGGAGTGCTCTCTCGTCGAAGTCAAAGGCGGGATGATGGTGGGGAAAGGGGCAGCCGTCCCCGGCGCCGAAAAAGAAAAAGGCACCAGGAACTTTTTGAAGATAGTAGGCGAAATCCTCGCCGCCCATGACCGGGTTGACAGCCTGCAAGCACTCTGGACCGAGAACCTTGCTTGCCACCTGGGTCACGAAATCCACCGCGGCGGCGTCGTTGACCACGGCGGGAAAACCGCGCCGATAATCGATGTCACAGGAGGCGCCAAAAGCGCGCGCCGTCCCCTTCGCGATTTGCCGCAGTCGCCGCTCCGCCACCGCCTGGACGTTCCTGTCAAAGGTCCTTACCGTGCCGATCAGGCTCACTTCGGCGGGAATGATGTTGAAAGCCGTACCGCCGCTCACGGAGCCAAAAGAGACTACACTCGGCTTGAGAGGGTCAACATTTCGACTGACGATCGTCTGGACGTTGACGACAATGTGGGAGGCGACGAGGATGGGGTCGATCGTGGTGTGGGGCATGGAGCCATGCCCAGCCTTGCCCTTGATGAGGAGCGAAAACTCATCCGAATTGGCCATCATCGGACCCTTGAGGATGCCGATGGAGCCCGTCGGCAGCGGTTGCCAGAGATGAAGCCCAAAAATGGCGTCCACGCCGTCGAGAGCGCCACCTTCAATCATCCTC
>CAYUKK010000041.1:0-2696 GCA_964445305.1 uncultured Eubacteriales bacterium | reverse complement strand
TACATATCCAATTTTTTCCGAACCCCGAACAGATATTCGGTTGGTCGCCAGGCATCGATTTCTCTGACGAGACAAAGAGTCGAGTTACCTTCGACTTTTTTTACCCAGATGGTCGGGTCATAGGCTGTGTCTTGGGCGGGTGGGTAAGAGGCCCACGGGCCGACTGACCCGCTTTCAAAGTCCGCCCAGAAGGTGTACTTCTCAAAAACATTCAAAAGCTCCTGATTGAAGGCAGCGGAGATGGCGAGGGGAAACACAAACAGAAAGGGAGACAAGATAAGCCATAAATTTCTCATGAATGACCTCCTCGGCTTTTTTTCTTTTCTAACCAAAATTTCTTCTGGACGAAAGAGAGGACAGTCAGAACGAAAGACAAACTTGCGCTCGCCAGGAAGACGGCCATGGCACCGACTTTGACCCATAGGAGAGGGGGCACAGGGAACGTGGCATAGAGAAGGGTCGGGTACCGGAGAAAATTCCTGATTTTCGAGAAGCTCTTGGCTCGGCCATAGCCAAAGGGATAAGCAATAACCACGTCTCCGACAAGGTAAATATTAGGTTCTCGGGCGGTTCGGTCGGCCAAGGTTCCGGTTTGTTCGTCATAGAGGGAATAGATGACCTCTTCTTCGGAACCGAGGTCAAAGAGTTTTTTCAGGTCGAGGGTGTGGAGAAGCTTTCCTTCGCGGTGCCGAGCCCTGGCCACTCCCGATTGAGGATCCACATACATCCACGTCCCCGCCTCCGGGATGTAACTTTCGCAGAAATAATGGCCCGTTAGCTTGAGTGGCCCGAATTTGCCAGCCGCATGGATAAGCCTTGTCTTGATGCCGGAAGCATTGGCAAAAATATAATAAACGAGCGCTCTGTTCTCGCAGAATCCTTTGCCCCCGCTCGCCAAATGGACATAAGTTTCAAGGGGAGAGGCGGCCTGGAGCTTGTCATCGGGAGTGCCACGGGACCTTCGAAGTGCTTCCATGGTGAAGAGAAAAACCTGTTCGGCTCGATCCAGAGTTGACGAAGAGGAGCTCCTATCACCCAGGATCCGCCTTGCCTCTTCCACCTCTGGGTCATCTGAAGCCAGGCCTGCCCATTCTGCAGCCGAGAAAGGTTTCTTGAGAGTGAAGGGCACCGTGGACTCGACGAGCCAGTAGTTATCGGGCCAGGAGAGACCCTTTTCAGCATACCTTTCCCGAGGGAAAAAATCGATTTCAAGATAGATGTCTTTATGGCTCGGAATTTCCTCGGGGATGAATCGATACCTTTTTCGGTGAGGAGAATCGGGGAAGGGGATTTCGGCGGCTGGGCCTGGGGAGATAAGCTCCATAGTGTGAGCATCAAGCACCCGCCAGGGTGTCCTATGAAAAGGCGGATGAAAGACAAACCGCAATCGCCTCCGCGCTGTTTTTCTTACGCTCTTGATAGCCGGGATTTCGGCCACGCTGTAAATTTCGCTTTCTGATGCCTGTCGGCTGTGGAAATCAAAAACACGCCACCGCGGGTCGTTTCTGATCCCCACCGTGCGCAAGCTTCTCCAGGAGTAGGTGTCGAGAAACAAAAAAACAAGGAAGAGAAGGGAAAGAAAACAGATGCTGAGGAGAATCCTCAGGGTCGAGCGCGCTGTTCTTTTTGGCCTAATTTTTTCCTCCATGACCATCATTCATGTTTTATTTTTTGGCCAGAATCAAGATTTTTCTTTTCGGCTGAGAAATTGTCGCTTTTAAGAACTTTTTTCTGGATAAGCAAGAATGTCGATTCTTTTTGGGCCGGGAGAAAGAGTCAGCGAAAGGCACTTTCGATTTTCGTCGTAAACAGGATGCCTCACGGCCTGCCCGTTGATGAGGATTTGGCGAGGTCGCGAAGGGAAATAGATCGAGACTTTCGTTTCCTCATCTTGGTTTACCTCGAAAAAAATTCCTTTTTCATTTCGGCGGTAATATCCATGGCAGGGCGATGAAGATTCGAAGACGACTTGTCCCGCCTGACGGAGGATGGTCGCTCCGGCTACGAGAACCTCATCTGAAGAGCTGGAAGCGAGAAGGATGGCGTCGCTTGACCAAGAGCCGAGAGAGACGGCCGAGCCCAAGCTCAGGATAGCGACTTTTTTCTTATCTTCTATTGTCGAGCGAATCTCCACTGAAGTCGAGGTGGGAAAAACCTGGATGGCCGGTTCAGCGCCTGAGGCTGTGGCGGTGAGGAGGTCGGCCAAAACGAGCTTTTGACCTTTGGTTCGGGCAGAAACCTGGAGATAGCCCCTTTCGACGAGGGGACGAGCGGAAAACTGACACAGGAAATGCGGCTCGCTGAGGATTTCCTTGACCGCCTCTTCAGGAGAAAGGTGGAATAAGAAGAGGGTTTTTCCGTTCTTCTGGATAAGGCTCCGGTTCTTGCCCAAAGCGATGTCCTTTTTCCACCTCGTATGGAAGAGTCGGTTGACCTCGACATCCGCCCGAGCCGGGACGACTTCATCGACGAGGAGAATCGCCCGAGGCTTGAGGAAAAGAACATTCCTTCTTAATTTTTGAACTCTTTCCAAATAAACTCTTTCCAGACTACCCGCCACGAAAGCGAAATCCGGTGTCTCCAACCAGTGGAAGAGCCGTGCCTGGTCACTGAGGCCAGCGGCAAATCCCTTGGGGTCGCCCACGCGCTGGCTCTGGGGATTGCGGTTGAGAAGGATGGTGTTATGACTGATGGGC
>CAYUKK010000040.1:0-8412 GCA_964445305.1 uncultured Eubacteriales bacterium | reverse complement strand
GCATAAAGATGAGTCGGCCGGATTGGCTCGTCGTTTTCCTTCTTTGTGCTATTTCCCTGGCTGTTGGCTTGTATTTTACGAGACGCGCCAGCCGGACAGGCGCCAGCGGTTATTTCATCGGCAACCGCAGCCTCCCCTGGTGGGCGATCGGCCTCTCCAACACCGCCACTTACCAGTCAGGAAACGGCGGCTTTGTCATGCTCGTCCTCGTTTTTGGGCTTTCCGGCAACTGGCTGTGGTGGGCCGCTTGGGTCATCTGGATGCCGCTCGTCGCTCTTCTCTGGGCGCCGATGTGGCGACGGATGAAGATCATCACCACGGCCGAACTCATCACCCTCCGCTATGGGGGAAAACCGGCTCGTCTGGCTCGAAAAGTCTATGCCTTCCTCCTTTTCTGCTTTGCCGTCATCATCGTCAGCTACATCACGGGTTTCTTTGCCAAGACGGTCGCTCCCCTCATGCCCCTTCGGGAAAGTGAGATTCTCCTTCTTTTCGGCGGTGTCACCGCCATCTACACGATTTTCGGTGGTTTGCTCGGCGTGGTCTTCACCGACGTCATCCAGTTCTTCATCCTCTTTGTCGGCAACCTTGTTTTCCTCTTCCTGGCTCTCTCCCAGCATGGCGGCTGGGGGGCCATCACCCAGCGCGTCCTCCTCGCCAGGCCCCAGGCCATGCAACAGTTTCCCCCGACGGATTTAATCCCGGTGATGACTGTAGTCATGCTTGTCATCCAGGGACTGTTTTTTGCTGGTTCGCCAACTGCTGGCGAGGGAATGACGGCTCAGCGATTCATGGGCGCCAAGAACGAGCGCCATGCCATGGGCGGCCAACTATTCAACGCCTTTCTTGCCCTCTCCTTGCGGACCATCCCTCTCATCGGCCTGGGGGTTATCTGTCTCTCCCTCTTCTGGACCAAGGAACTGGCAACTCAGGTCGGGGCTATCCCCCCCGGCTTCAAGATGATCGCCGACCCGGCCTATGCGTGGGGGGAACTCATCAATACCTGCCGTCTGCCGGCAGGGTTTGTCGGCGTCCTCGTGGCGGCCGAGGCGGCCGCCTTCATGTCCACTCTGAGCGCCCTCATCAACTGGGGGAGCAGCTTCGTCATCAACGATTTCTACAGGGAGCTCAAGCCCACCGCTTCAGCCAAAAGCCAGGTCTTCATCAGTCGTCTTACTACCCTCTGCCTTTTCCTTCTGGCGGCTCTCGTGGCCGTTTTTTTTGTCGAGGGCATGGTCAGCTGGTTTCTCTTCATCAACTCGGTGATGGTCATCTTCATCCTGCCCCTGGCCTGGTTCCGTTTCTTCTGGTGGCGCTTTAACGTCTGGGGAGAGCTGGCAGCTATCGTTCTCGGGCTTCCCCTGTCCATTCTCTTTTGGTTCGGGCTCGGTTTTGAACACAAGCCCTTCTGGCAAAGCACCGGCCTTCTTTTTGGGATGAGCCTTCTGCTCCTGACGGCCATCGCGCTCGCCACCCCGCCCGAGTCCGAAGAGACTCTGGTCCGCTTTTATGAAAGATGCCGACCGCCCGGCCTGTGGAAGAAAATCCGCGCCAAAGCCAGATTGAGTCCAGAACCCGAGCCTTCCTTGCGCCATCTCATGGCGAGTAGCTTGTTGGGAATTCTCGCCTGCCTTGGCCTTGTCGTCATGACCAACTCACTTTTTTCCGGGCAGTGGCTCCTTTGTGGAGCGGGAGCTTTGGCTTTTGCCACCTTTGGCTATGCCCTCCTCAAAAGGATGTTCACACCCGTCTTGACCCGAGCGTCTTCAGATGAGTGAGCGGGCCGTAGAGAGCCAGGAGGCGTTCGTACTCCCCGACATCATAGAAAGAACAGCGTTTCTCGCCGAAGGCCTTGGCCACCTCGATACAAAAACGGACGGCGAGCTCAATATCCATCGGCTGGTTGGCACCCGTAGCGCATCCCGGGACAGCGGTCTCGGTCGTGATGGCCACGCCGACAACCGGAGCCGAAGTGGCAGTAGCAGGCTGGAGGATGCTGTTCAGGTGATAGATGCCGTTGCCGTAGGGAGTTATATCCTGGGTTGTGATGGGGAAAACGACGGGGAGCCGACCGGTGACGATTTCCATGATGTCCATCAGGTCCTCGCTTACCCGAAGGATGTACCCATCCTTCACCGTGGGCGAGATGGCGATGCCGCGATGGTTGATGACCCGGTTTCCCTTGGTTGTGTCGACCGATAGGATGGCCTCCATGGCCTCGTCGACTTCGTAGCGATTCATAATCTCCATGGGCACGGGGGCTCCCATGAAGGGCACGGGATGGTGGGGGATGACGGGCGACCGGGGACAGAGGTGGGTAGCGACAATGACATCGCCCGCAAGTTCGTCTCCGCGCTGGCGCATCTCGCCGAGCTTGGCCGCACAGGCGAGAGCCGTGATGGCGCCGTCAGCGTCGGAGACGAGTCCTACTTTTTTCGGCCGCGCCCCGATCCCTCCCAGGCGCCCGATAATCCCGAGCGTCGGCGAGCTCTTCCCCTTCGACCGCCCTTTCCTCCCCCGAACGACAATCTTGATGAAAAGGGTTTCGCCTTTTTGTCCGCGCACGCGAAAAACTTCAAACTCGGATGGCCTTATCCCTTTTTCCCGAAAATACTTCTCCACCGTCTGGCTTTCAATCCGAGAAGTCTCGAGCCAATCAGAAACCTCAATCACCTGTTTCAAAGCCATGGGCTCACACCTCCTTTTTACCCCTGGTCAAGCTATCATTCGTAGCGCCGCGACGAGAGCCTCGCGAGCGGAAAAAACAGGCCTTTTTATTGCCCGTTGAATCTTTCCCTTGAGGGCCAGTCGGTAGCCGATGCAATCAAGGACGATTGCATCGGGAGATGCTTCTTTCATCTCCCTTAAAGCTACGACCAGGACGATTCTTTTTCCATAAGGAACAAGCGTTCCAACCTTGACCGAAAAGCCTTGATTACCCCATTTCTTGGCGGTTGCTTCTTTCTGCTCCGGAAGGGGCACGACGACGAAAAGCGAGCCTCTGTCCAGCACGCTCGACACGAAGCGGCGGAGGATCCGGGCGGGTTGAAGGAGAATCTTAGAAGAAACAAGCTCGGAAAACTCTTCGGTGCAGAGAAGGGCCAGAACATCCGCGCCCGCCCTTTCGAGGGCCTTCACGCGCTCCTGGAGAAGAGGGACAATTTTCTTTCGACTGACGACGATCGAATGGCCGTCGCGAAGGCGGGTAATGAGCGGGAAATCCCCTGCCGCCGGCCCTAACGCCGCCATTTCTGCCATGGAAAGAGAATCCAGAGCACCAGCTTCAACGACGCTCGCCTTTCGGCCGAGAAGAGGCCTTATTTCTCCGATAACGTCCGGCCGAGGGGATTGCCCAATCGTCAGAAAACCGATTTTACATTTCAACTGGCGTCTCCCTGCTCCGCAATCGCCCTGGCCACCGCATTCTCTACCCGGGCGAGGAGCTTTCGGTCTCGAACCCCGGCGCCGAGGAGGAGATGCTGCCGCGGAATAGCCAGGAGATAAATCTTTGTCCCCGCCTCAATTTCAGCGCTGATAAGCGGCCGGGAAGTGTCTGCGTCAAAAGTCATGATAAGGTCGGGAAAAGCGGCCAGCCTTTTTCCTTCCGCCTCAAGGCTCATATATTCATTCCATAAAGTCAAATGGAGACGGATTGGGCCCGAGACGAGCTCCATTCTCCCCACATCCAGCCCGCCTTCAAGGTGGAGAGCTTTTTTCTTCACCTCGGCTCGCCACATCTTTCCGCGGCCGAAAAAGGCAATGATTTTTTGGAGGCGTTCTTCAGGCTCTCCAGGGCTAAGGAAGCACTCCCCGAGCTTCCGCGCCATGCGGAGCGCACCCGGCGCGCCGTTTCGAAGGACGAAGGCTGCTGCGACGGGGTTTCGCGCCACAGCGACCATGCCCCCCGAAGTGGCGGCTATCTTCAGCACTTTTCGTGAAACTTCTTCCAGAGGGCCGGAAAAGAAGAATTCCTTGCCCTTGCCTCTACTCCCCCCATCCGAAACGACCGCTTGTCGCGAAATGTAGGCTTTCCTCCGATGAAGACCCATCGAACCCATGAGGCCAAGGGGATGGGCCCGGCCGTTGGCTGGCGCATCCACCACCGGAATGCCCAGGGCAGCCGATTGGACCCAGCCATTGACTACGCCCAGCGCTCCCACTTCGCTCGAGATGAGGCCCTGGATGGGAAGTCGTGTCCTTTCCATAAGGAGCTCGACAGCGCGCGTGTAATCTTCAGGCGCGAGGAGACCAGTTCCTGCCGACGGCGCGCCAACAGCCGAGACAGTGACCACGAGTGCATCCCGGGAGAGAGAGGAAAGGGGAAGGATTTTTGAAAACCCTCGCTCGAGGGCAAGCTGACCAATCTTTTTCCCTTCCTCCACCCAGCCGCCTCCACCGCCGCCCAGGATCGCTCCGCCCATGATGAAGGCTTCGAGGTCAGCTGGCGAGACCCGGAGCAAATTCTCCCGGTTTGACTGGCTGTTCCTTCTGAGCGAGCTCATGGGACCTTGATCCTTCCATCAGGTTCTTTGTCTTTTCGACAAATCATTCTCATTCCCGCCCAATAAAGAAGCAGGGCGGCGAGGATACCGTTAAAAGCGAAAATAGAAAAAGGAAACACCCGGATGGTTAGCGGATGGCCAGAGGTTAGCCATCCAACGGTAACCGCTATCCCGTAAGCGGCCAAGGCGACGGGGTTGAAATAGCGACGCCTCCTCGAAGGGGTTTCCATGGTGGCCCGAGCACCACTCCCAGAAAGATAATAATCGGCCACAATAATCCCCCCGATGGGGCCGACAGCGATGCTGAGGAGGCTGAGGAAGAGGCCGAGTCGAGCGAGAATCCCCCACGCCGCCAGCATCGAGGAGACTATCCCGACAGCAATGGCCAGCTTCCATCGAGTCCAACCAATGATGGTGTTGAAAGCGAGGACGGAAGAATAGAGGTTGCTGTCGTTGGTTGTCCATTGGGCAAAAGCGATGGCCAGAAAGCCGACCCACCCCAGGCCAACAAACTCCCGGCTAATGATGAGGCGGGGCAAGTTCTCGTGATAAAGGCCGGTCGTCATGGCCAATGAGGAGCCAACAAGCTGCAAGAGAGCGCTTACGGCCATGGAAATCGTGGCGGCCATGAGGATGTCCCCGAAGCGCGGCCGGGCATAGCGGAAAATATCTGCCGAAGTGACGGCGCCGACAATAAATCCACCGGCGATGATGGAAGCGGCTGCGCCGAGGGTAACGGGGTAAGGCGAGGGGACATGGGACTTCGCCAGGCGCACAAGCTCCCCAGCTGGGAGAAAACTCCAGCCGGTCTTAAAGGAAGCATAAAGAAAAATGGCCAACATCGGCGGCACCGCTCCGTAGCTCAGAGCCTTAAGACCCCTGAAACCGAAAACGGCTGGAACCATCATGACCACACCAGAGAGAAAGGCTAGCCAGGAAACAGGCAGGGCGGCTCTTGCGACCGCCACGACAGTTTCGGCAAACAAACCCGCCTGGACGCCGAACCAGCCCATGAAGGCCACCCCCAGGCAAAAAGAAATAAGAAGAGAACCGCGCTCACCAAAAGCGTTCCTGGCCAGGAGGGCTGTCGTCAGCCCTGTTCTGGCTCCCATAAGGCCTGTCAGGGTCATCATGCCGATGAGCAAGCCTTCGCCGAGAAGATAAGCCAGAACAACGCTCTTGAGGTCCCCGAGCCCCATCCCGACCATCATGCCTCGCAGGAGAGCGGAGAGGACGATAGCGACGCCAATCCAGACCATGGCGATATCCAACCATGGTTTGCGCTTGTCCGGGGGAACAGGTCTCAGGGCAAAATCTTCCAGGATTTCAGATTCTCGTTCGCGCTTCTGACCCATCGCCAGGTTTAGGCCCATTTCTCCCTCCTCAAGGAAAGAAAGTTGAGGCCCGGCAAAAATTTTATACCACCGCACCTCTCCGAATCAAAACAAGGATGCGCCCAAGCCAACGATATCAAGTTGCAATGAAGGCGAGAAAATGGAAAAATGAATACATGGCTAAAATTTATTATGTCGGGGATTGGGCTGTGATGACAGGACCTGTTTTTGCCGAGACCCCCTTCTACCACGCGCCCAAAGGGCTGGATATTTTCAACTACGGCAAATGGCTCAAGGAGGCGCTCGAATCGACGGGCGAGCATAGCGTCGAATCCGTTCCCACGTGGGATTTTTACAACAAGCTCGGCCCTGGCGATTACGAGAAAATCCTGGAAGCGAACGATGTCCTCATCTTCAGCGATATCGACGCCAAGCTGTTTCAGCTCGCGCCCAGCTTTTTTGATAGGGAAAAGTTTGGGACAAAAGTCCTTACTTTTCCCGACCGCATCCGCCTGACCATCGAGGCCATCGAGTCGGGCAAGGGAGCGATGTTCCTGGGAGGGTGGTATTCCTTCACGGGAGAGCATGGAAAAGGAGGATGGGGGCGAACGCCTCTTCAAAAAATTCTTCCCGTGCGCTGCCTGGAATACGAGGACCTCGTTGAGAGCACCGAGGGATTTTCAGCCGAAGTGACCGAGGCCGGGAGGAAAACTTACCCCGGAATCGATTTTCAAACGATGCCGCCTCTTCTCGGTTACAACAGGACGTTAGCCGCTGGGGAAAGCTCGACCCTTCTCCGCATCAAGGAGACCGGAGACCCGCTGGTCGCTGTCGCCAGCCGCGGAAAGGGCCGGGTTTTCGCCTTCACTTCTGACCCGGCGCCCCACTGGGGCTGCAATTTCATCTTCTGGGAAAAATACGCCCAGTTCTGGCTCCAAAGCCTCGCTTGCGTCCTTCCAGGAAAATGACCCGAGGGCTCCTCGCCGGCTACGGCGAAATGACCATCACTCCGGAGTTTGGGACTGAGCTCACCGGGTTTGGTTTTTATTTGCGGCGGAGGGCGGAGGAAGTCGTTGATGATTTGAAAGTGAGGGCTCTCTCCCTCCGCAGCCCCTCGCAGAGCCTCCTCCTCATCAGCTGCGACCTCATCGGACTGACGGTTGATTTTTGCAACCGCATCCGGCGCCGTCTGGCGGCCAGACAGGGAATTCCGACCGAAAATACCCTCCTCGCCTCAACCCACACCCATTCTGGACCCGCCTCACAGCCCCTCATCGGGCTGGGCAGAATCAACCCCGCCTTCATCCGGTGGCTTCCTGCCGCCATCGAGGAAGCGGCGAGCCGAGCGCGCGCCGACGAGAAGAAAGCCGAGTTCGGGTTCCACAGCGAAGTGATCGAGCCCATCGGGTTCAACCGCCGGGAGCGGAACTTTGCTCAGATTGACCCTTGGCTCTTGACGGCCGTTTTCAAGCAAAGAAAAAAGCGAATTTTTTTGCTGAATTATGCCTGCCATCCTGTCACCCTCGGCCCGAGCCGAGCTGTCTCGGCAGATTGGCCAGGAGCTGCTGTGGCCGAAATCGAAAAGGAAGGCGACCGAGCCCTTGTTTTCCAGGGTTTCTGCGGCGATATCGACCCCGTGGCCTACTTGAATCGCCGGCTTGGCGGAACAAAAGAAGACATCACCTTGATGGGAAAAATCATCGCCAGCCGGGCCATAAAATCCGAGCGCTTCATCCGCTACGAAGTGGCGCCAGCGCTCGCTGCCGGGGAAGAGCGAATCCGCCTTCCTCTTCAGGTCTTTCCCAAAAGCAAAATAGGCCGAGAATTTAAAGCTGCCTTCCGATCGCTTCAAGAGTTTCCCGGCGGCCGGCGCGTTGTGGAAGTGTGGAGGAGGAGAGTTGAGAAAAAGCATGCGGATTTTCTCCGGTCCCCCTGGATGGAGGGTGTGCCCGTGCATGCCCTAACCATCGGCAGCCTGAGGATTCTTGGCCTGCCTGGCGAAGTTTTCTGTGGCCTTGGCCTCAAGCTGCGCCGACGCTTCTCTTCTCTCATGACCGTGGGCTACGCCAACGGGAATGTCGGCTATCTCCCGACCAGGCGAGCCTTCCGCGAGCCTGAAGATTACGCTTGCTATGTGGCCCCCCGCTTCTACAGCCTTTTCCCGTTCTCGCCCCAGGTCGAATCCATCATCCTCCGGGCGAGCCGGAAAATCCTCACTTCCCTGCCTTAACTATATTGCCTATAGGGAACAGCGGGCCTCCAGATAACCTCATGGGGGGCAAGCAGTCTACCAGAGCTCTTGCCCTTTTAACATGTCCACGACTCTCTCCCCCCTTTGCCGGTCAAACCTGGCCGGAGAGGGAGTCCTTCACCGCGAGCGGGGGATGGTAGTCAGGATTTTCTTGAGCTGCGGTTTTTTCATCATCTTCTTCATTTCAAGAAACTGCTTGAGGAGCTGGTTGACCTCATGGACCGGCCGACCACTTCCCCGGGCAATGCGAGCCCGGCGGCGGCCGTCGATGATGCGGGGGTCTTCCCGCTCCCGCGGCGTCATCGAATTGATGATGGCCTCGAAA